>CAWVLE010000066.1:0-6483 GCA_963929805.1 uncultured Eubacteriales bacterium
TCTCGGCTCCCCTTGGTCGCCCGTAACCGGTCTCCGACCGGCTCCGGGTACGCGGTTGCGGACGGCTGCGCCGTGTCCTCACCGCTAGTCGGCTACGCCTCCCTTTTTATCGCCTCGCTAGTCGGCTATCGCCTCCCTTATGGGGGGAGGCAAGGGAGAAAAACGCTTCGCCGTGTCCTCACCGCCAGTCGGTCGATGCTTCTCCCCTATGGGGCGCGGAGCGGATCCCATACGGCGATAAAAAAACGCGCCGGCGCGTTTTTTGCGCCGGCACGGCCAGACTATGGATTTTTAAACGCGGCGCGCGAAGAACTTTTCTACGGGCCGGGCCACTTTTCCTGGCGGGCGCGCTCGCGCGCTTCTTCATCCCACACCGCCTTTTTCATTTGCTCGTCCGGCTGGAATATGGCCATTTGAAGCTGGCCGTCCTGCTTATACGCGATGGCCATGCGTTCAAGCGCGCAGCTTTTCATCGCCAGCACCATGGCGTTTTTAATCTGCGGATGCCGCGCGCGCAGTTCGGCCTCGCCGCCAAACTCGGTAATATCGCTAAGCGGCACGTGCAAAAGCACCTTGGTGTGCTGGCCAAACACGCGCTCCAGCGTCAGCCGTCCGTCCGATACGGTATAGCAATATTCCATTACCCGTTCGCGCATCACGTACACCGCCGCGCCGATGGCGGCCAGCCACACCACCAGCGTGGGGATAAAACTGTCGCTATAGAGCGCGATTACGTTGGTAAGCAGCGACGCCGCGAGCAGCGTGCCCAAAATGCCCGCCACGATCAGCACGCCCTGTTTGGGCGTGGTAGGGCTGGGGCATACCTTTTGCTGTATCATCCGGCGGCCTCCTCCGTGGTCGTTTGGGCGGCGCTCTCCCCGCCCTCCGGCGCGTCCTGCGCGGCGGTTTCATCCCCGGCCAGCCCTTCGGGCAAAGGCGCGGTAAGCTCCTCCATCAACAGGTTCATCACATAGGCGCTGGTTTCGGGGTTGGCGCTATACTGCATCAAAACCAGGTATTTATCGCGGTTATCGTAGTTGATGTCGCTGTCCAGCATGCGGTTCATGTTCACGGCGGGCAGCGCGTACACGTGCTTAACGCCGCTGGAGGGCGTCTCCTCGTCCGGGGCGGGCTCCTCAAAGGTACAATCGCTAAGGTCCAGTCCTTCCACATTTAAAAGGCCGGAGCTGATGTACTCGTCCAGGGACTGCGCGGCGCCCTGCGTAACCAGCTGCTGCATCAGGTCGTAATTTACCATATAGATATCGCCTTCCTGCGCGGCAATCATCACCATGTACTTTTGCGCGCCGTAGATATCGGTTTCGGCGTCGCCCGAGTAGGCGATGGCGTACATGCCGATTTCCTCCAGCGTCGGGTCAAAGGCCTGGCCCTGCTCCAGCAGGCCGTCGGCAATGGTTTGCAGCGTCTCGGTATCGGCGTAGCTGCCCACGATTTCAAAATCCACCTTGCGCTCGTTTGGCGGACGGTACTCGGTCATGGTATAGATCATGTCGCACCCGAAAAAAATGACGACGGCCAGCAGCACGTACACCCATTTGGCGTACTGAAAATGGTTTCTCCAGTTTTGTTTATTTATGCGGGTATTGGGCATGGCGTTTCCTCTTTCCTGCGTGGATGTGCCGGGCGCGGCGCGCCCAATGTGAAGAAAATGCGGCGCGGGCGTTCACACCCGCGCCACAGTTGCGCTATTTGTTCGCCTTCATGGTGGGGAAGAGCAACACGTCGCGTATGGAGGGCGAATCGGTCAGCAGCATGACCAGCCGGTCCAGCCCAAAGCCCAGCCCGCCGGTCGGGGGCAGGCCGTACTCCAACGCGCACACAAAATCCTCGTCCACCTGCGCGTTGGCGCCCTGGGCGCGCTTGGCGGCCGCCTGCTTTTCAAAGCGGGCGCGCTGATCGATGGGGTCGTTCAGTTCGGAGAAGGCGTTGCCGAACTCGCACCCCACGATGAAGAACTCAAAGCGTTCGGTAAAGAGCGGGTCGTCCTTTTTGCGCTTGGCCAGCGGAGAAACCTCCACCGGGTAATCGTATATAAAGGTGGGCTGAACCAGGTGTTCCTCCACCGTTTCCTCAAACAAAAGGTTCAGGCACTCGCCGCGGGTAAAGCCGGCTTCGGGCTCAAACCCGGCCTGCGCGCAGGCCGCGCGCGCCTGTTCGTCGCTTTCCCAGGCGTCGTAATCCAGCCCGGAATATTTCTTTACGGCCTCTTTCATGGTCATGCGCGCCCAGGGGCCGCCCATGTGGATGGTCTGGCCCTGGTAGGGGATATCCTCCCCGCCGCAGGCCGTACGCGTGACGGTTATGAACAGCTGCTCGATCAAATCCATCATGCCCATATAATCGGTATAGGCCTGATACATTTCCACCGAGGTAAATTCCGGGTTGTGGCGCGGGTCCATGCCCTCGTTGCGGAAGATGCGGCCCACCTCGTACACCCGTTCCAGCCCGCCCACGATCAGCCGCTTAAGGTGCAGCTCGGTTTCAATGCGCAGGTACATGTCGATGTCCAGCGCGTTGTGGTGGGTGATGAACGGGCGCGCGGCCGCGCCGATCTCCAACGTGCCCAACACGGGCGTATCCACCTCCAGGTAGCCGTGCCCGTCCAGAAAATCGCGCACCGCGCGGGTAATGCGCGAGCGGGTCTGGAAGGTCTTTCGCACCTCGGGGTTGACGATCAGGTCCAGATAGCGCTGGCGGTAGCGGGTGTCGGTATCCCGCAGGCCGTGGAATTTTTCGGGCAGGGGGTGCAGCGACTTGGTCAAAAGCACCACCGACTGCGCGTGTACCGAAACCTCGCCCGTGCGCGTGGCGAACACCGTGCCGGTCACGCCCAGCACGTCGCCGATGTCGGTGTCCTTAAAATCCGCGTAGGCCGCCTCGCCCACGTCGTCGCGCTTTACGTAAATCTGGATCTGGCCCTGCAAATCCAGAAGGTGCGCAAAGCTGGCCTTGCCCATCACCCGGCGCGACATCATGCGCCCGGCGACCGACACCGTCTGGCCCTGCAGCGATTCAAAATTGGCGATGATCTGGCCCGATTCATGGGTCTGATCAAACCGGGTAATCTCGTAGGGATTGCGGCCCTGGGCGATCAGCTTTTCCAGCTTGCCCATGCGGATGCGGGTCTGTTCGCTCATTTCCTGGGCGGACAGCTGCTCCTGCGCGTCCGTTTGGCCCTGGGCGTTTGTGTCTTGTGCCATGCAGGCTTACGCTCCTCTCATATGGGGGAAAAAGACTTGGCTTAGGCCTTGCGCTGGATTTTGTCCACGCGCAGCCGGACCAGCCCGCCGGGCGTCTGCGCCTCTACCACCTGGCCCACGCGCGCGCCCATGAGCGCCGAGCCGATGGGCGACTCGGTAGACACAAACAGCCGCGCGGGGTCGGCCTCGGTAGAGCCCACCACCGTGTACACGTCCTCTTCCTCGTATTCCAGATCATATACTTTTACCGCGCTGCCCACGCCCACCACGTCGCTGGGCAAATCCTTTTCGTCCACAACGATCGCGTTGCGCAGCATCTCCTCTATATCGCGCACACGCCCCTCGATGCGGGCCTGCGCGTTTTTCGCTTCGTCGTATTCGGCATTTTCGCTTAAATCGCCGAAAGACAGCGCGGTCTTGATATCCTGCGCCACTTCCTGGCGCTTGACCACTTTAAGCTCGTTGAGCTCCTCTTCCAGCTTGCGTTTACCGTCGGGCGTCAAAACCACGCGGTTGCCGCTCATTTCTTCCGCCATCTTACCCAAACCTCCTTGGCCACGCGCTCCCGCGCGGCGGACAAATCGGGAAGCGCATATAACAAACAAACACTGCACGATCACTCGCTACAGTGTTCCGCTTCCAGTCTTACCAATTATACCTGTTCTTTTACCCGCTGTCAAGCGCGCCGCGTGACGCGCGTAAGGCGCGCGCGGTAAAAAATTGTGAAGCGGGCCGCGTGTTGACAAAGCGCGCGCCATATGCTAAAATTCCTAAAGTTAGAATGTTCTAACTTTGGGCGGAAGAGGGGGTACTTGATGAGCCTGATGGAGGGCCGCGCGGGCGCGAAATACAGGGTTGTTAAGGTGTGTCTGCAAGAAAAAGCCAAGCGCAGGTTTGAGATACTGGGCATGACGCTGGGCTGCGTGGTGGAGATAGCCGGCCGCAAGCGGCGCGGCACGATGATTATCAAAATCCGCGGCACGCGCTTTGCCATTGGGCGGGCGTTTGCCCAGGGCATCCTGGTTGAGGAGGCGTCTTGATGAACGGCAGGATAAACGTGGCCTTTGCGGGCAACCCCAACTGCGGCAAGACCACGCTGTTTAACGCGCTGACCGGCGCGCGGCTGAAGGTGGCCAACTGGCCGGGCGTGACGGTGGAAAAGATGGAAGGCACGGTCACTTTTCACGATTGCCGCTATACGCTGGTGGACCTGCCCGGCACCTATTCGCTTACCTCTTATACGATGGAAGAGATCGTGGCGCGCAACTACGTGTTAAGCGACGAGGCCGACGTGATCGTAAACGTGGTGGACGCCTCGGCGCTGGAGCGCAATTTATACCTTACGCTGCAACTGATCGAGCTGGGCAAGCCGGTGGTCATGGCGCTTAACATGATGGACGTGGTCAGGGAGCGCCACATGGAAATCGACCTGCACCGCCTGCCCGAAATGCTGGGCATACCGGTGATACCGGTCTCGGCCAGGCGGCGAAGCGGGCTGAACGCGCTGATGCACGCCGTGGCCCACCACGTGGGCCGGCCGGCCGGCGCCACCGAGCACCACCACGAGGAGGGCGAGCACCGCCACGACCACCACTCGGAATACGTAATGGTGTATTCCGACCCCGTAGAGGACAAGCTGGATATCCTGATCGGGCGGCTGACGCAGGCCTATCCCGATATCAAAAACCCGCGCTGGCACGCCATAAAGCTGCTCGAAGGCGACGGCGAGATACGCGCGCGCTACCCCGTCAGGCTGGACGACGTGGCCGAAGAGGGCATGGAAAGCCGCATGGTAAACGAAAAATACGCCTTCATAGAAGAGGTCGTCGCCGAATCGGTGTCCGGCCGCGAGGAAAAAAGCGCCTCCACCGACCGGGCCGACCGCCTGCTTACCCACCCGGTGTGGGGGCTGCCGGTGTTTTTCCTCATCATGGCGGCGGTGTTTTTCCTTACCTTCACGGTGGGCGATTTCCTGAAGGAATATTTCGTGATGGGGCTGGACGGCTTTTCCGGCTTTACGCGCGGCGCGCTTGACGCGCTGGGCGTGGCCGCGCCGGTGATATCGCTGGTGGTGGACGGCGTCATCGCGGGCGTGGGCGGCATACTGACCTTTTTGCCCAACATCGTAATACTGTTTCTGGCGCTGGCCTTTTTGGAGGACAGCGGCTATATGTCGCGGGTGGCCTATATCATGGACGGCATCATGGGCCGCATCGGGCTGAGCGGGCGCGCCTTTTTGCCCATGCTGCTGGGCTTTGGCTGTACGGTGCCGGCGGTGATGGCCTCGCGCGCGCTGGAGGACCGGGGCGACCGGCTTAAAACCATACTGGTTACGCCCTTTATGTCGTGCAGCGCGCGGCTGCCCGTGTACGTGCTTTTGTCGCAGATGTTCTTCGGGCAAAACGCGTTCTGGGCCGCGTATTCCATGTATCTTATCGGCATAGTCGCCGCCATAGCCGTGGCCTTTATCGCGGACCGCGCCGGCGGGCGCCATAACGAGCACACGCTTTTGATCGAATTGCCCGAATACAAATCGCCCAACGCGCGCACCGTGCGCATATACGTGTGGAATAAAGTAAAGGATTACCTGACCAAGGCGGGCACCACCATATTCATCGCCTCCATACTGTTGTGGTTTTTGCTCAACCTGGGCCCCGGCGGGCTCAGCGGCGATATATCCCAAAGTTTCGGCGCGATGCTGGGCCGCCTGATTACCCCGCTGATGGCGCCGGCCGGGCTGGGCTACTGGCAGATCGTGGTGGCGCTGATCGCGGGCATATCGGCCAAGGAAGTGGTGGTATCCAGCCTGGGCGTGCTTTATTCGATAAGCAACATATCCTCCCAGGCCGGCATGGCCCAACTGTCGTCCATACTGGGCGGGGCCGGGTTTACCGCGCTTAACGCCTATTGCATGATGCTGTTTTGCCTTTTGTACGTGCCCTGCGTGGCCACCATCGCCACCATACGCCGCGAAACCGGCTCCCGCCGCTGGACGCTGGCCGCGGTGGGCATGCAGCTGGGCGTGGCCTGGGCGGTGAGCACGCTGGTCTACCAGATCGGCCGCGCGTTTATGGGCTGAGTGTAACCTGCCCGGAATGCGGTCTTAAGGCAAATGCGCCGTTTACACCCGGCGCGCCGCGCGTTCGCCATGGCGCGGCGCGCCTTTTATGTCCTGCCTGGGCGCGTAAAAGGCCCCCTTTTCAGCCGGCGCGCGGACGTGGTATAATAAGCAAAATGCGCGCGCGAAAGGGGGCGGCGGTCT
>CAWVLE010000067.1:0-6693 GCA_963929805.1 uncultured Eubacteriales bacterium
TGCCGTAGAAGTTGCCAAGGTCACCGTAATCGAATAATCCCAACTGGCCCCGATTTTAGAGGGCAGGCAGCCAAACTGCCTGCCCTCTTCGTCATTAAACCGATGGGAGTGGCGGCATTGGATTATGTAATTGAAATGCTGGGCATCACCAAGGATTTCCCAGGCATACGCGCCAACGACAACATCACCTTGCAGCTGCGCCGGGGCGAAATCCACGCCCTGCTGGGCGAAAACGGCGCGGGGAAATCCACGCTGATGAGCGTGTTGTTCGGGCTGTATCAACCCGACGGCGGCATCATCAAAAAGAACGGAAAAGAAGTAAAAATCAACAATCCCAACGACGCCAACGATCTGGGCATCGGCATGGTACACCAGCATTTTAAACTGGTTCACAATTTTACCGTGCTTGAAAATATCATACTGGGCGTTGAAACGGTGCGCCACGGCACGCTGAAAATGGACGACGCGCGCCGTCAGGTAATGGAGCTTTCCGATCGTTACGGGCTGATGGTGGACCCGGACGCCAAAATTGAGGATGTAACGGTGGGCATGCAACAGCGCGTGGAAATCCTCAAAATGCTCTACCGAAAAAACGAAGTGCTGATATTTGACGAGCCCACGGCCGTGCTTACCCCGCAGGAGATTGCCGAGTTGATGAAGATCATGCGCGGGCTGGCCGCCGAGGGTAAATCCATACTGTTCATTACGCACAAACTGGCTGAAATCAAGGCAGTGGCCGACCGCTGTACCGTGCTGCGCAAGGGCGTGGGCATAGGCACGGTAGAAGTAAGCGAAACGACGCCCGAGCAGATGAGCGAAATGATGGTGGGCCGCAAGGTGAACTTTAAGGTAGATAAACAGCCGGCGCGGCCAGGCGACAGCGCGCTTAACGTGGAGCACCTAACCGTGATTAACAAGGCGCACGGGAAAAAGGTGGTTAACGACGTAAGCTTCAGCGTGCGCAAGGGCGAAATTTTGTGCGTGGCCGGTATAGACGGAAACGGGCAAAGCGAATTGGCCTACGCGCTGACCGGCCTTATTCATCCGGATCACGGGAAGATAACGCTGGGTAAAACCGACATTTCGCACGCCTCCATACGGGCGCGCAACGATTTGGGGCTTAGCCATATTCCGGAGGACCGGCACCGTTATGGGCTGGTGCTGGATTATACCCTGGCTGAAAATATGATATTGAAAAGCTATCACAAGCCGCAGTTTCAGTCGAGGGGCTTTTTGCGGTTTGACGAAATGAGCCGGTATACCGACCGGCTGATCGACCAATTCGACATCCGCTCCGGCCAGGGCGGCGCTACCATCGCGCGCAGCATGTCGGGCGGAAACCAGCAAAAGGCGATTGTGGCGCGCGAAATCAGTCTCTCCCCCGACGTGTTGGTGGCCGTTCAACCCACGCGCGGGCTGGATGTGGGCGCCATAGAATATATCCATAAACAGCTTATCGCGGTGCGCGATTCGGGACGGGCCGTGCTTATGATCTCGCTGGAGCTGGACGAGGTTATGAACGTGGCCGACCGCATCGTGGTAATGTACGAAGGCGAACTTGTGGCCGAGCTCGATCCGGACAAGGTCACGGTTCAGGAATTGGGCCTGTACATGGCGGGCTCTAAACGAAAGGAGGCCGCGCGGTGAAAAGGCACAGTTTTTCCAAGGGGATTACAAACGCCTCCGCCTCTTTAATCGCCATCGTGGCCGGATTGCTGGCCGGTTTTATCATCCTGTTGATTACCAATCCCTCCAGCGCGCTGGCCGGGCTGGGCGTCATCTTAAAAGGCGGCCTGAACAACGGCGCAAAGGGCATGGGTCAGGTGCTTTATAAGGCCACGCCCATCATCGCCACGGGCCTCTCGGTGGGGTTTGCCTTTAAAACCGGCCTGTTCAACATAGGCGCGCCAGGCCAGTTGATGGTGGGCGGCTGCGCGGCGGTATACGCGGGCGTTACCTGGACGGCTTTGCCCGCCTCCATACACTGGTTATTGGCGCTGCTGTTCGGCATGCTGGTAGGCGGTTTGTGGGGTATGGTGCCCGGCCTGTTTAAGGCCTATTTAAACGTTAACGAGGTAATCTCCTCCATTATGATGAACTACATCGGCATGTACGGCATCAACTACTTTATCAAAAATACGCACCTGTACGATTCGCTTAAGAACCAGACGGTCAACGTCGCCAGCAGCGCCGTCATCCCCAAGGCCGGGCTGGACAGCGTATTTTTCAATCTGAAAGGAAAATACGTGGACGTATCCAGCGTAAACGCCGGCATATACGTGGTAATTGTGCTGGCCATTGTGGTCTACATCATATTGAACCGAACCACCTTTGGCTATGAGTTAAAAGCCTGCGGCTTTAACCGCGACGCCAGCCGCTACGCGGGCATCAACGAAAGCCGCTCCATTATGCTTTCCATGGTCATCGCGGGTATGCTGGCCGGCGCGGCCGGGGCCACGATGTATCTGGCGCCCGCAAGCGGCATGCATATTCATGTGGAGGAAGTGCTCTCCGCCGAAGGATTTAACGGCATTCCCGTAGCGCTTTTGGGGCTGTCCAACCCGATCGGCATCATCTTTTCCGGGCTGTTTATCGCCCACATTTCAGAAGGCGGTTCTCAGCTTCAAAGCCTGAAATACATGCAGGAAATCATCGACATCATCATCGGCTTTGTCATTTACTTTAGCGCCTTCTCGCTGCTGGTACGCGGCATTCTTGCGCGCGTCGGACGGCGCAAGCGGGACGCGGCCGCCGGCGGCCACAAAAAGGAGGTCTGAGCTGAATGGATACCATTTTCTTTCTGTTCCAGCAGATGATGTTTTTCTCCATTCCGCTTTTGATTGTGGCGCTGGGCGGCATGTTTTCTGAGCGCAGCGGCGTGGTCAACATTGCGCTGGAAGGCATTATGGTAATGGGCGCTTTCTGCTCCATATTTTTCCTTAACAAGACCCAGTCGTTTATGAGCGGCCAGGGCCAGCTTGTGTTGGCGTTGTTGATCGCGGCGTCGGCCGGGCTGCTGTTTTCCCTGCTGCACGCCTACGCGGCCATTTCCCTGCGCTCGGACCAGACCATTTCGGGCACGGCGCTTAATATGTTCGCCCCCGCGTTCGCCATTTACATGGCGCGCACGTTGCAGGAAAACGGCGTGCAACAAATTCAGTTTGCGAATACCTTCCGCATAAAGCATGTGCCGGTGCTGGGCGACATCCCCTTCCTGGGGCCGCTGCTGTTTCAAAACACCTACATCACCACCTATATCGGATTCGTGATACTGGTGGCGGCGGCCATCGTGCTTTACAAGACGCGGTTCGGCCTGCGCCTTCGCGCCTGCGGCGAGCACCCTCAGGCGGCGGACAGCGTGGGTATCAACGTATACCGTATACGCTATGCGGGCGTATTGATATCGGGCGCATTGGCCGGCATGGGCGGTTTGATCTTCGTGGTGCCCACTTCTACCAACTTCAACGCCACGGTCGCCGGATACGGCTTTCTGGCGCTGGCCGTGCTGATTTTCGGCCAATGGAAACCCTTGCGCATCTTATTCGCGGCGCTGTTTTTTGGCTTGATGAAGACCGTGGCCGCTTCCTATTCGGGCATATCCTTTTTAAAGGGCCTGCCCATTCCCAGCGACGTTTATAAAATGATCCCCTACATCGCTACGCTTATCGTGCTTGCCTTTACCAGCAAGCAGTCGCAGGCGCCCCGCGCCAGCGGCATTCCCTACGACAAAGGTTCCCGGTAAGACAAACCATTTTACCCGAAGCCAAACGCAAAGCGCTCACGTATTTCATCGGGTGCTTGAACTGGAAAAGCCCGCCCCCAGACGGTTACTGAGGGCGGGCTTCATTCGGCACGGCCGGCGTCAAAATGAATACTTTTTATCCGACGGCCATTTAACGCGTTATTGGTTCATGGCCGCGGCTTTATCGTATACCGGTTTGAGCGCGCCGTACAGGTCGCAGTAAATGCCGTACGCATCCTGATAAGCGGCCTGATTTTTCGGATCGGGCAAGGTTTCGGTTTCCACCTTCAGGATGGTGATCGCTTCGTCCAGGTCTTTCCAGACCCCGGCGCCCACGCCCGCGACCATGACCGCGCCGTACGCGCCGCCCTCGCTGGCCGCCGACATGGTGTATACCGGCAGGTTGAATATGTCGGCCTGCATCTGCCGCCACAGCGGAGATACCGAGCCGCCGCCCGAGGTGTACACCTTTTCAGGCTTGTCCATCTCGGCGATCAGATCTACTACCTGACGCAGCGAGTAGGTTACGCCCTCCATTACGGAGCGGGTAATGTCGCCGCGCGTGCTGCTAAGCGACAGGCCGTAAAATACGCCGCGCGCGTTGGGATCGGAGTACGGGCAGCGCTCGCCCGCCAGATAAGGCAGGAAAGTGACGCCGTTCGCACCCGGACGGGAAGCCGCCGCCGCCTCGCCCATGATGTCATACACGTTGCGCCCCTGCGCCTTGGCCTGGGCGATTTCGCCCTCGCACAGCGCGTCGCGGTACCACCGGTACGCGCCGCCCGCAGCCAGCGTAACGCCCATGGAGTGCCACAGGCCGGGCGCGTTGTTGCAGAACACCTGCAATTTTCCGCCCGGGTTGGGCGCGTAGCCTTTAAGGCCCATCGCCACATTGCCCGCGGTACCGATTACCACGCCCAGGATGCCCGGCTTTACCAGCCCGGCGCCCGTGGTCTGGATTACGGCGTCGCCGCCGCCCGCATACACTTTAAGCCCTTGCGGAAGCCCGGTCAGCTCAGCCGCCTGAGCGGTTACCGTGCCGGCCAGGTCGCAGGATTCCATGCATTCGGGGAATATGGATTTATCCAGTCCGGCCAACGCGATCAAGCCGTCGCTCCACTTACGCTCACGCGTATTGAAAAAGCCCGTGCCTGAAGCGTCGGAAACTTCGGTGGCGATATTTCCGGTCAGCTGATAGCGGATATAGTCTTTGGGGCAGACGAACACCTTCATTTTGGCAAAATTTTGCGGTTCTTCCTGCCGCAGCCACAAAATCTTTCCGCCCGTATAACCGGTCAGCATTTTATTGTTGGTGTAGCTGAGCAGGCCTTCCACGCCGCCCGCCTTTTCCGTTATCCAGTCGCACTGGGCCTGGGTGCGCTGGTCGCACCACAGTATGGCCGGCCGGATCACCTGATAAGAGGCGTCCAGCGCCACAAGCCCATGCATCTGGCCTGAAAAGCTTACGCCCTTGATATCCTGCGCCTGTACGCCCGCCTTGGCCATAATCGCCTGGCAACCGCGCTGGATCGCCTTCCACCAGTCCGTCGGGTCCTGTTCCGCCCAGCCCGGACGGGGCGTATAGAGCGGGTATTCCTGCGTGGAGGACGCGACCACCTTGCCGGTTTGGTCCACCATAATGCACTTTGCGCCCGATGTTCCGATGTCAAGGCCAATTAGGTACTGATTGCTCATTGTTTTTTCCCCTTTCTTATGGGTTGCTTTGATATTTTATTAATCTTTTCAAAGTCCAGCCGGTTTTCCTTGTGCCCGATCAGCCGCCCGATATTGGAGCGGTGCGAGAAAAGGGCCAATCCGGTCACAATCAGCGCAAAGATAACTTCGCCCCAGTTGCCAAACCGGATGACGACCGTAAGCACGGCGTATAAAATAGCCGAGGCGATCGAAGCGATGGACATGTATTTGGTAACCGTCAGCACAATCGCCTGGCAGGCGATCAGCGCCAGCGCGAAAAAGGGTTCAATTACAAAAATTACGCCAAGCGAGGTAGCGATGCCTTTTCCGCCCTTAAACCCGTAAAAGGCCGGCCAGTTGTGCCCCGCGATTACGGCTATGCCCGCCACGTAGGCGCCGGTTCGCCCGGCCAGCCACAGCGCGAACAGCGTAGGGATAAACCCTTTAAGCGCGTCGCCCAACAGCGTAAGCACGCTTGGAAGCCAACCCAGCGTGCGCAGCACGTTGGTCGTGCCCGTACTGTTGGACCCCTTTTTGCGAATGTCGATCCCGGCCATCTGCTTGCTTACGATAACGCCTGTGGCAAAGTTTCCACATAAGTAACCCAGCACGGCGCATACAATCAGTTTCCAGATCATCGTTATTTCTCCTCGCGTTTTTTGTCCCGCAAAATAAACCGAATGGGCGATCCTTCAAATCCAAACGCTTTGCGGAACTGATTTTGCAAATAGCGCTCGTAGGAAAAATGCACCAGTTCCTTATCGTTGACAAAAATCACAAACGTAGGCGGCCTAACGGCCTGCTGGGTCGCGTAGTATATTTTTAGCCTGCGTCCGGAAGTCGCGGGCGGCTGAAGCGCGTTCTGCGCGTCGGCCAGGATGTCGTTCAACAGTCCCGTGGTGATGCGGCGGCTGGCCTGCGCGTACACCTCGCGCACCATGTCCAGCAGCCGGTTTGTGCGCTGGCCGGTCAGGGCGGAAATATAGATCACGCGCGCATAGTCCATAAATTTGAGCTGCTCGCGCAGTTGTTTTGTATAGTTTTCCAGCGTACCGGTCTGCTTTTCAACCGCGTCCCATTTATTTACGGCAATAATCGCGCTTTTGCCCTGACGGTCTATATAGCCGGCAATTTTGGTATCCTGCTCGGTTACGCCTTCGGTCGCGTCGATTACCAAAATCGCCACGTCGCACCGGTCTATGGCCGCCAGCGCGCGCACCACGCTGAACCTTTCCAGCGACTGATACTCTATAGAG
>CAWVLE010000068.1:0-3117 GCA_963929805.1 uncultured Eubacteriales bacterium
CCGACCGGCGTGGGCAAAACCGAATTGGCCAAGACGCTGGCGCAGGCGCTGTTTGACGACGAGCGCAACATGATCCGAATCGACATGAGCGAATACATGGAAAAGCATTCGGTTTCGCGGCTGGTCGGGGCGCCTCCGGGATACGTGGGTTACGAAGAGGGCGGCCAGTTGACCGAGGCCGTGCGGCGCAAGCCCTATTCGGTGGTGCTGTTTGACGAGGTGGAAAAGGCGCACCCGGACGTGTTCAACATCCTTTTGCAGGTGCTCGACGACGGCCGCATCACCGATTCGCAGGGCCGCACGGTGGATTTTAAAAACACCATTATCATACTGACCAGCAATCTGGGCTCCAGCGTGATACTGGAAGGCATCGGCGAAAACGGCGAAATTACCGCCGCTGCGCGCGAGGAGGTGCAATCGCTGCTTAAGCGTCAGTTCAGGCCGGAGTTCCTGAACCGGCTGGACGAAATCGTGTTCTACAAGCCGCTTACGCGCGAAGAAATCACCCGCATCGTGGATCTGATTATCGCCGATCTGAACCGGCGCCTGGCCGACAAGCAGCTCCATCTGACGCTTACGGAGGCGGCGCGGTCCTATATTGCGCAGGAGGGGTACGACCCGGTGTTCGGCGCGCGGCCGCTTAAACGCTTCATACAGCGCAACGTGGAAACCATGCTGGGCCGCATGATCATCGCCCAGCAGGCGCTGCCGGGGCAATCTTTACAGCTGGATGTCGAAAATGGCGAGCTGGTTATTAAACCAAACCATTAAGCACGCTTTGCACAATCGTTAATTAACAAAAATAGTTAAACCCCATGAAACGCTTGTGCTTACTTGACAAGAGCGCGGGACATCTGATATATTGTATGCTGTAATCGAATTGCTATCGGCAAATACCGATGCGCGCGCGGAAAGGATCTGATTAAATGCAGAGGAAGGGTCAGCATGATGGATTGCGCCGGAAAATGGCCATGCCATACGTCACCAGCGAAATGACTTCCATCATGCAATACGTTGAACACGAGATCGACGACCCGGTGCTTGTGCAAAGTCTGCATTTCAGCCCTACTGCGTTGACGTTGGTGCGGCGCGTTATGATGTCGGGTGGTTCCATAATTACCGATACCACGCTTGCGCTGGGCGACGTAGATGCTGAAATGGCGCGCAAGCTGGGCGTACAGCTTTACTGCTTTATCGACGACCCGAGGATCGTGGCCATTGCCGAGCAAAAGCGCATTACGCGCGCGGAAATCGCGCTGGATTACGCGCTTACGCTTAGCGGCATGAAGCTGCTGGTCGTGGGAAGCGCGCCCATGGCGCTCAGCCGCCTGCTTCAGCGCAGGCAGCTGGAGCCGCTCAACGACGTGGTGGTGCTGGCCACCCCGACGGGTTTTGCCAGCGTCGTGCAGTTAAAAGAGCGGGTGTGGGAAAGCGACCTTGCGTCCATCGTCATACGGGGCAAAAAGGGCGGCGCGGCCGCGTCCGTGGCCGTGCTCAACGCCCTGATGGCCGAATCGATCAAAGAGCAAAACCTTTAAAAAACAAAAACCGATGGGGCCGTCGCGGCATGCGCCGCGAGGCCCCGTTGTTTTATCCGTAAGGAGGGAAAGTATGCAGCTTGAACAGGCCGTTCAATCGATCAAGGCGCTCCAGGCGCGGCGCGCGGCGTATCAGCACGCGCTGGGCGTGATGTACTACGACTCGGTCACCGTCGCGCCGCCGGGCGGCGTGGCCGCGCGCGGCGCCGCGCTGGAAATGCTCTCTGAGCAGGATTTTAAACTGCTGGTCAACCCCGATACCGAGCGGGCGCTGAACCTGCTATTGGAAAACCAGGACCGGCTCGACGCGCAGACCCGGCAGGAAGCGCTTTTCTTAAGCCGCGAATACGAAAAAATATCGCGCATACCCGTAGACGAGTACGCCGCCTTCCAGGGGCTGATCAACCAGGCCGAAAGCGTGTGGCGCGCGGCCAAGGCGCGCGCCGACTACGCCTCCTTCGCGCCCTTTTTAAGCCGCATCGTGGATACGCTGCGCCGCTTCGCGCGCTACCGCAACCCGGACGCGGACCCCTACGGCCTGCTCCTGGACGATTATGAACAGGGCCTGACCCGCGCCGGCGCGGACGATTGCTTTGAAAAAATCCGCCGCGAAATCGCGCCGCTGATTCGCGAAGTCGCGCGCGCGGGCAGGGACCCGGAGTGCGGCTTTTTGCACAGGCACTACCCCATCGCCGCCCAGCGCATGTTGACCGATTACCTGCTTGGCGTTATGGGCGCAAAGTGCGACCGGCTGTGCGTGGGCGAAAGCGAACACCCCTTCACCACCAACTTTGGCAAGACCGACGTGCGCATTACCACCCACTATTATCCCGACAAGCTGGAATCCTCCATGTACAGCGTGCTGCATGAAGGCGGGCACGCGCTCTACGAGCTCAACACCGCCGACGCGCTAAACGGCAGTTGTCTGGCTACCGGCGTCTCCATGGGCGTGCACGAATCGCAGTCGCGCCTGTTTGAAAACGCCATCGGCCGCTCGCTGCCCTTTATTGAATACGTCTTCCCGGAGCTCAGACGCCTGTTCCCCGACCAGTTAGCCGGCGTGTCCGCGCAGGATTTTTACCGGGCGGTCAACCGGGTTACGCCCTCGCTCATCCGCATCGAGGCCGACGAGCTGACCTACTCCATGCATATACTGGTGCGCTACGAAATGGAAAAACAACTGATCGACGGCGAACTGAGCGTGGAGCGCGCCGCGGAGCGCTGGCGCGAGCTGTATCGCGAATACCTGGGCGTGGATGTGCCCGACGACGGGCGCGGCATATTGCAGGATTCGCACTGGAGCGACGGGCTGATCGGCTACTTTCCCTCCTACTGCATCGGCAGCGCCTATGCGGCGCAGATGCTTGCCGCCATGGAAAAGGCGATGGATCTTTGGACGCTCGTGGGCCGGGGCGATTTTGCGCCCATTACCGCCTATCTGACAGAGCGGGTGTACCGGTTTGGCTCGGGCATTACGCCGGACGGCGCGTTGAAAAATTTCGGCCTGGGCGCCTTTAACCCCGACTATTACATCCGCTACCTGACCGAAAAATACAGCGCGCTGTACGGGCTGTAAATC
>CAWVLE010000069.1:0-2744 GCA_963929805.1 uncultured Eubacteriales bacterium
GTTTGATACGCCATGTGCATTCCTCCCCTGTAGCCAATCGCCGGACGGCCGGCGCGGCCGGCCCGGTTCACGCTTATCATGTTACAGGGCCAACTTTAAGCCAAGCTAATGCTTTGACCGCCGCCTGTGCGTAAAGAGAGGTATTTTTCGGGCGAAAAAATGAATATTTTTATTTGCCTGCGTTTTGTACGCGCAAAATAAGCGCCGCGCCCACGGCGGCCCGGATGGGAAACGCCGCCCCGCGCTTTAGGTTAGTATATACTAATCTGCGGGCATTTTACATCCGCCCGCGCGGGGGGGCAAGGCGGATGCGGAATATGTTAGACGCCCTGAGACAGGCGCTCTCTCGCCTGGTAATGGCGCGAAAGCGCGCGGATTTTTACGGTATAGAGCGGAATCAGCAGCGCGTTGGCCATGAACCACGCGCAGGGGTTTGCCAGGCACACCCCGGCAAAGCCCAGCGTGGTAACCAGGCAGAACGCCACAAAGGTGCGCCCCACCAGTTCAAACAGCCCGGCGAACATGGCGGAGCTGGAATAGCCCATGCCCTGCAACGCGTTGCGCAATATAAAAATCATAACCAGCAGCGGATAGGCCAGGGCGTTCGCGTTCATAAACTGGCTGATGTAATCCAAAATCCCGCTCTGGCTTTGGTCGATAAACAGCAGCGCCAGCGTGCGCGCGCCAAAATGCGCGATGGCCAGCGCCGCCACGGAGTATAGAAGCGTGGCCAGCGCGGCCTGCAATACGCCCTTTTTCAACCGGTCGATTTTCCCCGCGCCGTAATTCTGGCCGCAGTACGTGGCGATGGTGATGCCCATGGTATCCATGGGCGCGGAGAGAATGTTTTGAATTTTGCCGCAGGCCGACATCGCGGCCACCGGGCCCGAGCCCAGCTGGTTGACCGCCGACTGCAATATGGTGGAGCCCACCGCGGTGATGGAAAACTGCAGCCCCATGGGCACGCCGCTTTTAAGCGCGCGCAGGCAGGCGGTCCGGTCAAGGCGCATGTCCTCGCGCGTCAGATGCAGTATGGGAAATTTTTTTGCGATGTATACCAGGCACAAAAGCCCGGATACCGCCTGGGAAATAACCGTGGCCAGCGCCGCCCCGGCGACGCCCATGCCCACGGCCACGATAAAAAAGATATCCAGCCCGATATTGATAAGGCACGCGGCGGCCAGAAAATACAGCGGGGTTCTGCTGTCGCCCAGCGCGCGCAATACGCCCGAGAGCAGGTTGTACAGCACCGTTGCGCCGGTGCCCGCAAAGATTACGAATATATAGCTGCATGCGTCCTCGAATATGTCCTCGGGCGTGCGCAGCAGGCGCATGATGGGCCGCGTGCCCATCAGCGTCAGCACGGTTAAAACGGCCGCGATTACGAGCGCGAGCACCGCCGCGCCAAAGGCGCTTCTGCGCACGCCGCGCATATCGCCCGCGCCGAAATCCTGCGCCACCGGTATGCTAAAGCCCGAGCACGCGCCCAGCACAAAGCCGATGATCAGAAAGTTGACCGAGCCCGTGGAGCCCACCGCGGCAAAGGCGTTCACGCCCAGATACCGGCCCACGATGATGCTGTCGGCCATGTTGTAAAACTGCTGAAACAGGTTGCCGATCAGCAGGGGCGCGCAAAAGGATAACATGCGCCCGATCGGCCGTCCCCGCGTCATATCGCGCACCAATTCGGCCCACCTCGCCATGCAAACGGATTTGTCTTATCATTCTAATCCTTTCGCGCGCAAAATCAATAAAGCTTTGGGTCTTTTTATATGAAGCGTTTGCAAAGCGCGCGCGGCGGGGCTATTGGCAATAGACCTTAAGCGCCTCCACTTCCAGGCGGCAGTAATTGGGGGAACAGCTATACCCCCCGGCGGGCGCGTCCCCCTGCGCGTAAAAGGCCAGCGCGTCTATCTGGCCCGAGCTAAGCGCCGCGCGCGCGGCGGCGCTTAATTCAAAGGCGCGCGTCTGCCCCATCGCCAACGCGCCCAGGCGGCCAAACTGGCGCGTTACGGAAAAGGCGGCCGAGCCGTACGCGCCCAATCCGCCGCACAGGTAAAGCGCGGCCTCGCCGGCCATGCCGTACCCCGCCTGGCGCGTAAGCCGCAGCCGGGCCGATAAAAGCGCGCGCCCGCCCAGCAGCGCGCCAAGCGCGCCAAACCATACCGCGCCGGTCGCCTCGCCCTGCATGTAGCCCTGCTCCAATACGCCCCGGGTCCACGCGCCGTTTTTCAAAACGCCTGTATCGGTGGGCGAAAGCGTAAGCGCGTCCACGGCGCCGGGCAGTTGCGCGGGGGGCGTTCCGCCGTCGGCCGCGGCCGATGCGGCGTAAATTTCCCCGCCCTGTTCCTGCGTGAGCGCGCCCGCAGGGCGGCTGTTTAAAAAATCGATGCGTCCGCCCAGCGCGCGCGCGCCGCCCGTACCCGCCACGTCCTGCGCCAGACAGCGGCAAAAGGCGCGCGCGTCCACGCCCAGCGGCGCGTAATACGTGCGGCACCCGGTAAGATAGGCGCGCGTCGCGCCGCTTAACAGCACGGCGGCGCTGCCCAGCGCGTTCGCGCCGCACAGCACGCACCCATCCGCCTCCACCAGCAGGCACCGCGCGGCCGACAGGGGCGTGCCCGCGCTGAATATATTAAGCGATTCCACGCGCACCGCGCAGGCGCATCCCTCCAATACCAGCCCGCCAAACAGCCGCGCCCCGCCGCCTGATATCTTAACGCACGCGCCGCCCGATACGCCCC
>CAWVLE010000070.1:0-5242 GCA_963929805.1 uncultured Eubacteriales bacterium
CCGCGGCGCTTTCGGCTTCGCGGGTTTCCCTGGTCTTGGCGCGCGCGGCCGCCTTGTTGCGGGCGTTATCCAACAGCACCGCGCCGATGACCACAAAGCCGGTGATAAAGGTCTGCCAGTGAGCCTGCAGGCCCATGGACGACAGGCCGGTTTTGAGCACCGACATGATGAACGCGCCGATCAGCGTGCCCACCATGGTGCCCGACCCGCCCGACATGGACGTGCCGCCGATGACCACCGCCGCGATGGCGTTTAGCTCCTGGCCGTTGCCGCTGCCCGGCAGCACGGTGGTGTAGGTGGCCGCGTAGAATATGCCCGCCAGGCCGGCGAACAGGCCGCAGGTGGCGTAGATCAGTATTTTCCACTTGTCCACATTAACGCCCGACAGCCGGGTGGCCTCCTCGTTGGAGCCGATGGCAAAGTTGTACCGGCCAAACCGCGTGGCGTTTAACAGGAACATGGCCACCAGGAAGGCCACCAGCAGGAATACCGCGCCGATGGGGAATTCGCCCGCGCGGAAAAATACCGATTTAAACCAGGCGTCCTCGGTGCCGATGGTGGGGTAGCGTTGGGTTTGCACCTTGGAGACGATGGAGCCAAAACCCTGGGAAACCAGCATGGTGCCCAGCGTGGCGATGAAGGGGGGCAGCTTTAACTTCGCAATGAGGAAGCCGTTTGCCGTGCCAAATACCAGCCCGACCACAGGCACCAGTATCAGCGCCAGCCACAGCGGCCAGCCCCACATGGAATAGGCCGCGCCGCCGATCAGCGCCGCGCAGTTCATCACCGTGCCGATGGACAGGTCGATGCCGCCGGTAATGATGACGAAGGTGACGCCAAAGGCCATAAACCCGATAAAATAGGTCGATTCCAGCACGGTCTTGGCCGTGTAGGCGGAGAAAAAGTTTTTGCCGAAAATCGAAAAGAAGACGTACAGTATGACCAGCGCCGCCGGCGCCAGCAGCGCCTGCAAGTCAAACTGCTTGCGGCCAACCCTGTTTTCCATTATTTCAGCCCTCCCTGCGCGCCCGGCGTAGCCAGCGCCATGATTCTTTCCTGCGTCGCGTCCTCAATGTTCAGTGTGCCGGTCAAATGCCCTTCGCACATTACCGCCACGCGGTCGCTCATGCGCAAAAGTTCGGGCATTTCCGAGGAAATCATGATGATGGATTTGCCGCTTTGAACCAGCTGGTTCATCAGGTGGTAAATTTCGTTTTTGGCGCCCACGTCGATGCCGCGCGTGGGTTCGTCAAAAATCAATATGTCGCAGTCGCGCACCAGCCATTTGGCCAGCACCACCTTTTGCTGGTTGCCGCCCGAAAGCGACACCGCCTGGGTATCCACCGTGGGCGTCTTTATGTTGATGCGCGCGCGGTAGTCGTGGGCCACCTGGCGCACCTTGCGCGCGTTGACCACCAGCGCGTCGGAAAAGGCCTCCAGCGTGGGAAGGGCTACGTTGTTGGCCACCGACAGCCCCAGGCACAGCCCGAACTGCTTGCGGTCCTCGCTCAGGTAGCCGATTCCGTAGCGCACGGCGTCGCCCGGGTTTTTGATATTTGCCTGGCGGCCGTTTACCCATATTTCGCCGCCCTCGCGCGGATCCGCGCCGCAGATCAGGCGCATGGTTTCGGTGCGGCCCGCGCCCATCAGCCCGGCAAAGCCCAGTATCTCGCCCTTGCGCAGGCTGAAGGATACGCCTTTGACCGCGGGCGAGCGCAGATCCTTTACCTCCAGCACCACGCTCGCGCCGGGCGGAACCTGGGAGGCGGTCTTGGGCTGGTCGAATATTACGCGGCCCACCATCATGGAGATAATCTCGTCCAGCGTGGTCGTGGCCATGTCGCGCGTGTCCACGTACTGGCCGTCGCGCATGACGGTGATGCGGTCGGCGATTACCTTTAATTCCTGCATGCGGTGCGATATGTACACGATGCCGATGCCTTTTTTCTTAAGGTCGCGGATAAACACGAACAAATCCTCTATTTCGCTTTCGGTCAGCGCGGCGGAGGGTTCGTCCATTATCAACACGCGGGTGTTGTCGAAGGAAAGCGCCTTGGCGATTTCCACCATCTGCTGGCGCGCCACGCTGAGCCGGCCCACCTGCGTCTCGGGCTCCAGGCGGATATTCAGCCTGCGCAAAAGCGCGCGCGTCATTTCGTTTTGCTTTTTCTTGTCGACTAAAATGCCGCGCATGGGCTCGCGGCCGATGTAGATATTTTCCGCCACGCTCAAATCGCCCATCAGGTTCAACTCCTGGTGGATGATGGAGATGCCCAGCGCCTGGGCGTCGCGCGTGTCGTTAATTTCCACCGGGCGGCCCTGAAAGCGGATTTCGCCGCCGTCTTTTGTATACACGCCGGTAAGCACCTTCATCAGCGTGGATTTTCCCGCGCCGTTTTCGCCCACCAACGCGTGTACCTCGCCCGCGCGCAGCGAAAAACGCGCGTCGTTTAACGCATGTACGCCGGGAAAGTATTTTTGTATGTGCTCCATCTCGAGCAGAATCTCGCCCACGTTATCCCCCCTTCGCACGCCGTAAGCGCGGCCGCCGCCGGATGTAACCCGTCGTTTTCCAATCATTAACACGTAACGTTTCGTGTGTATTATAGCACAGCTAAATTAACGTGTCAATAGCATTTTTGTATGCTTATTGGACTAAATTGAGCTTGTAAACCTTTTCACAATTTCATAAAACCACCAATAATTGATGGTAATTTAAAATACCGGGGCGGCAGTATTGACTTGACGCCAAACGGCTGATATAATAAACGAAAGGTTTCGCGATGCAAAATCCGTTGAATTTGCGCGGGAGGCGGGATATGTCTACAATAAAAGATGTCGCTCGGCTTACCGGGCTTTCGATTTCCACGATATCCAAATACATAAACGGCGGCAACGTGCTTGAAAAGAACCGCGTGCTGATCGAATCGGCTATACAGAAGCTGGACTTCAGAGTAAACCAGGCGGCGCGCAGTTTGAAGACCAATAAAACCATGACGGTGGGGGTATTGCTTCCCTCGCTGGACGTGTCTTTTTTTGCGAACATCATTACCGAGATCGAATACCTTTTGCTGGACGCGGGCTATTTTACCGTGGTGTGCAGTTACAATCACGACCCGCGCCAGGAAATGCGCAAGCTGTGCTATCTGATCGAAAAAAATGTGGACGCCGTGCTGATGGTGCCCGAATATCTCGGCGCGGATGAGATCATGAAGATAAGCGAAATCCGCAACCACACCACGCCGCTCGTGCTGCTGGACCGCGCGGTGGAGGGCCTCTACGTGGATTGCGTGATGGTGGACAACGTGCGCGCCGCCTATCAGGCGACCTGCAAACTGATCAGGGCGGGCCACCGGCGCATCGGCATCGTGCTGGGCCCGGCCGAGATTTCCACCGCGCGCGAACGGTTACAGGGCTTTTTGCAGGCGCATACCGAGCTGGCCGTCGCGCCCGACCCCGAATGCATCCGCCAGGGCGATTATTCGCTGGAATCCGGGCACGCCATATTTGGGGAACTGATGGATATGCCCAACCGGCCCAGCGCCGTGCTGGCGACCAATTACGATATGACCCTGGGCGCGGTAACCGCCGCGTACGAGCGCAAGCTGCGCATCCCCGAGGACGTGTCCTTTATCGGCTACGACGAGGCCCGGCTTTCGCGCATTATCTCCCCGCCCATCGATATCGTTACCCAGCCCACGCATGAAATGGCCGAACAAACCACCGCGCTGCTGCTGGAACGCCTGCGCTCGGGCGGGGATACGCCCAAACGCATCCGCCTTGAGTGCGGCATGCTCAACGGCCAGTCGGTGGCCCCTTTCCCCGCGCCCTAGCCGCCCGCCCGCTCATAGATGAAGGCCGTTTCGCCTAAAGGCGGGGCGGCCTTTTTGCTTTGCCCATCCCCTGATTGACCCAGGCCGCCCGCTGTTTGCGCCGGGCGCGGCAGCCGGGGGCGCGCATGCTTTCGCGCCGCGCCGCATACAGTTTCCTGGGGCGAAAACGGAGGTGGCGGTATGATTTTGCAGCCCGTGCTCATGGTCAATGCCCGCGTGCCGGGCATGGTGTACGTAAACGGACGGCTATCCGGCGCATGTGGGGAGGGGGAGCCGGTGTCCATGCCCGTGGCCGCGCGCGGCACGCTGTACTTACAGTTTTTCCCCTTTTCGGAAGGCTATTTGCCGCTGACGCGCCGCATGGCCTTTTCCTCCGGCAGGCCTGTGGCCGGCTCCGTGGCCGGCCAGCGCGGTTTGCAGCTGATCGCGTGGCCGGGCGGCGTGGTGGAAGCCGAACTTTCGCCCCAGCATGTGGGACGCGAGGAAACCGTCTTTGCCGAGGCGGGCGAAGTGCGCCTGTGCATGTGCCGCGGCGAGGATTGCCAGATCGAACTTTCGCGGCCGGGCGCGCAGGCCGTACACGCGCTGCCGTCCGGCGCGCAGCCGCCCGAGGTAAGCCTGACGCAGGGCGAGGTGCGCCTGCTGGGCCAGACCGAATCGGGCGGGCAATACCTGCTGTGCCTGAAAGAGGAGGACCTTTCCAGCGTGCTTTTAAGCGTGTCCGCCCGCCGGGTGGATCTGGAAAGCGACGGCTCGGTGCGCGCGCTGGTAGACGAACAGGATCAGGCCGGGCACGCCCGGCTGCTGCACTGGACGCGCGCCCAGGACGGCGGCTATGCCGCCGGGCCCGAGGAAATACTGTGGGCGCAGGGCGCGCCCAATTGGCCCGATTCGCCCGAAAACACGGCGCTGGCCGCGCTCGAGGCCGCCCGGCTGGGGCTGATGGACGAGGCGGCCGGCTATCTTTCCCCGGCGCTGGCCGCGCGCGAATGCGCGCCCTTTTTGGCCGCCGCCCGCGCGGATGGCTGCGCGCGCATGAAATATCCCATGCCCAACGGACGCCAGGCCAGCGCGCTGCTATACCTGGAAAATGAAAACCTGCTTACCTGCCGGGCGGTATATTATCACGCGCTGCCCATGGGCGGCGCCCAGGGCGTATGGCGTCTGGACGCGCTGGAGCTGGACGGCGAGGGCGCGGCGCAATAAATGACCGGCGCGCCTTTCCGCCCCCCGTTTTCGGGGGGGCAACTTTTGCGAGGGGGAGAACCCCCTCTCCGTCATCGCCCTCCGGGCAATGCCACCTCCCCCTTTTTCCCCTTGGGAGCTGTCGAGCGGAGCGAGACTGTGAACTGATAAACTAAAACTGGACACGGAGGGGGCAGAAACTGGACACGCGAAGAGGTATTCCA
>CAWVLE010000071.1:0-12076 GCA_963929805.1 uncultured Eubacteriales bacterium
GTACGCGCGCAGCCCTGAAAGTACGAACCATATAATCACAGCACACACCGGGCCGGACGCGTCGCGTCCGGCTTCGTCCGTTAACCGGGCCGCCGCCCGCTGGCTCGCCCTTATGGGGCGCTGGCGAGCGGAGCATTTCCCCTTTCTTGGCTCCCCCTTTTTCCCTTTCGGGAGCTGGCGAGCGAAGCGAGACTGAGAGGGGGTCCTGGCAGGTAATTTATTGGGCAGCAAGCAATGTTTTAGAGAGATCCCCCTCTCCGTCGTTGCCCGTTGGGCAACGCCACCTCCCCCTCGGGGGAGGCAAGGGGGAAAGGACGGCCTCGGGCGGAAATGTTGATTTTATACGCGTTCACAGGCAGACAAGCGGGCGCAAAAGTGATATACTGTTTCAGAAATACGGGGCGCGGGGCGTATACGCGCCCGTCAGGAAGGATGAAACCATGTCGATTGAAAGTGTGCGCGCGTACATGCGCGCGTGGGGCATTGAGGACCGAATCATCGAGACCGCCGCTTCCAGCGCCACGGTGGATCTGGCGGCCCAGGCGCTTGGCGTGGAGGGCGCGCGCATCGCCAAGACGCTTTCGTTTAAGGTAAACGGCCAGTGCGTGCTGATCGTGGCGGCGGGCGACGCCAAAATAGATAACGCGCGCTACAAGGCCGCCTTTGGCGCCAAGGCCAAAATGCTCACCCCCGAAGAGGCGCTGGCCTTTACCGGGCACGCGGTGGGCGGCGTGTGCCCCTTTGCCGTGCCCGATACGGTGCGCGTGTATCTGGATGAATCGCTAAAGCGCTTTGACACGGTGTTTCCCGCCTGCGGCAACGCGGCCAGCGCGATTGAGCTTAACATGGCCGAGCTGGAAAAATACGCGCGCGCGGCCGGCTGGGTGGACGTGTGCAAGAACTGGCGCGCGCAGGATGAGGCGTAACACGCGCGCGCCCGGCAAAAGGCGGCGCGATTTTCAATTTGGCGGCGGGGCCGCGGACGAAAGGGCGTTTTGATATGTACATTGCTTCCCAGTGGCGCGATTACGAAGTGATCGACGCGGGCGACGGGGAAAAGCTGGAGCGCTGGGGCCGGATCGTGCTGCGCCGGCCCGACCCCCAGGCCATATGGCCCGCGCAGCAAAGCGAGTTGTGGCGCAAGGCCGACGCGTGGTATCACCGCTCCAGCCGGGGCGGCGGCGAGTGGGAATTTTTCCGCCGCCTGCCCGATAGATGGACGGTAAGCTACGGCGGCGCGCGCTTTTACGTGCGCCCCACGGGGTTTAAACACACCGGGCTTTTCCCGGAGCAGGCGGTCAATTGGGATTGGATGGCCGGCCTGATCCGCTCGGCCGGCCGCCCGGTAAAGGTGCTCAACCTTTTTGGTTACACGGGCGGCGCCACGCTTATGTGCGCGGCGGCGGGCGCGCACGTCACGCACGTGGACGCGGCCAAGGGCATGGTGGCCTGGGCGGGCGAAAACCGCGAGCTGTCGGGCGTGGACGCGTCGCGCACCCGCTGGATTGTGGACGACGCGCTGAAATTCGTCGCGCGCGAGGCGCGGCGCGGCAACGCCTACGACGGCATTTTGATGGACCCGCCCTCCTACGGGCGCGGGCCGGGCGGCGAGGTGTGGAAGCTGGAAAACGAATTGTACGGCCTGGTTTCGGCCTGCGTGCGCGTGTTGTCCGGCAACGCGCTGTTTATGCTGATTAACAGCTATACCACCGGCCTGCAGCCGGCCGTTTTGAACAATATGCTTACCATGACCGTCCAAAAAACGCACGGCGGACGCGTGGAAGCCGACGAAATCGTGCTGCCGGTCAGCGCGGGCGGCGTGCTGCCCTGCGGCGCGTCGGGCCGCTGGAGCCGCTGACGCCTGAGGAGGAGAAATCATGCCGGCCGATTCATTTGACGAGGGCAGGTTTCATATTAATATCCTGTACCTGGACAACCATCTGCTGGCGGTGGAAAAGCCGCCCGGCATGCCCGTGCAGCGCGACCGCTCGGGCGACATGGATCTGCTTACCTGCTTAAAGGGCTACGTGGGCAGGGTTTTTGACAAGCCGGGCGCGGTATACCTGGGCCTGGTGCACCGGCTGGACCGGCCGGTGGGCGGCGCGATGGTGTTCGCGCGCACCAGCAAGGCGGCCGCGCGGCTTTCAAAGGCCTTTGCCGCGCACGAGGCGCAAAAGCAGTACCTGTGCGTGGCGCGCGGGTCCTTAAGCGCGCCCCGCGAAATGAGCGACTACCTTGTAAAGGACGAGCGCACGGGCATGGTGCGCGTGGCGCAGCCCGGCGCGCCCGGCGCGAAGCTGGCCCGCCTTACCTCCTGCCCGATCGCCGCGCGCGACGGGCTTACGCTGTTGCGGGTGACGCTCAAAACCGGGCGCGCGCACCAGATACGCGTGCAGCACGCCGCGCGCGGCCTGCCGCTGTGGGGCGACGCGCGCTACGGAAACGGCCGTCCGGGCGAGAACATCGCGCTGTGGGCCTGGCGCCTGACGGTGGAGCACCCCACGCGCAAAATCCCCTGCGTATTTGAGGCGTTGCCCGATGGCGCGGCGCCCTGGCCGCTGTTTGCGCGGGAAATTAAGGAGCTGAAAAATGAAGGGTAAATCATCCGCGCGGCGCACGCTGCCTTTTTGGTGTTGTCTTTTCGGCGTGCCCGTCTGCGCGCAAATTTTGCCCGGCGTGCGCGCCGAAGCGCTTTCCAGCGCGCTGATCGCCGGCGCGCTGCTGGGCGCGGTCTATTTAATCGTGCGGCCGCTTCTGCGCCTTTTGTCGCTGCCCGTGGGCTGCCTGACGCTGGGGCTTTCCAATTTTGCCATAGATTGCGCGCTGTTTTATTTGCTGCCCCGGTTTATACCCGGCTTTTACGTGGCGGGCCTTGAGTGGGCGGCGCTGGGCGCGCTGCTGATAAGCGGCGTGTGCGCCATTACAAACGCGCTTAACTGAAAAAAGGCCGCCGCGAATGCCGCGGCGGCCACAGAGCAATTTTCACGCGCCCGCAAAGGGCTTTTTTTGCGCCCGTCAGTAGGTGATGACGCCCTTTACCACGTCCTTGGCGTTTTTGTGGGTTTGCTCAAACGCGTAGGGCGCGTCTTCAAATTTATACTGGTTGGACACGATGCCGCTGATGTCGATCTTTCCGCCGGCCACCGCGTTGATGGCGGTGGGGTACAAATTGCGGTAGCGGAATATGGAGGTAATCTTCAGCTCCTTGGTGGAGAGCAGGCCCATGGGCACGTTGTCTATGCGGTCGGCGCCCAGGCCCACCACCACGATCTGGGCGGCCGGACGCGCCACGCGCATGGACTGGCCCACGGTCTGGCTGATGCCGCAGCAATCGATTACCACGTCCGCGCCGCGGCCGCCGGTCAGCTGCATGATGCGCTCCACCGCGTCCTCGTGGGCGGAATTGACGGTCTGCGCGCCCAATTTGCGCGCGGTTTCAAGCCGCTTATCCAGTATATCCGCCACGATTATGCGGGTGGCGCCGTAGGCCTGCGCGGCCAACAGCGTAACCAGCCCGATGCAGCCCGAGCCGAATATGACCACCGTGTCGCCCAGTTTTACCCCGCCGGTCTGGGCGGCGTTGATGCCGATGGCCAGCGGCTCGATCAGCGCGCCTTCGGTAAAGGAGACGTTGTCGGGCAGTTTAAAGGTAAAGGCCGCCGGGTGGGTTACGTAATCGCACAGGCAGCCGTGGTAGGGCGGCGTGGCCCAGAATTTTACGTCCGGGCACAGGTTGTAGCGGCCCGACAGGCACTGTTCGCACTTATAGCAGGGTATGCCCGGCTCCATGGTTACGCGGTCGCCCACCTTGAAATTGGTTACGTTTTTGCCCACGGCGGTCACGATGCCGGCGGCCTCGTGGCCCAATATAAAGGGAAATTCCACCACGAAATCGCCGATGTTTCCCTTTGCGTAATAGTGTACGTCCGAGCCGCAGATGCCCACCGCGCGGATGCCCACCTGCACTTCGTCCGCGCCCGGCTCGGGCACGGGGATTTCGTGCATTTCCATTTGTTCAAGCGCCGTCAGAAAAAAAGCGCGGTTCTTCATGGCGTTTATTCCTCCCGATCAGATTAGTCCGGCATTTCGATTAATATCTTTCCGCTGCTCTTAAAGCGCGGGTCGGTAAACACGCCCACGATATCCTTAAGCGGCACGATATCGGTGATGATATCCTCCATTACCACCCTGCGCGCGCCCAGCAGTTTTACCGCGCGGGAGAAGGTGTACGGGTTGATAAACGAGGCGGTTATCTTAAGCTCGCGCTGGAAGATGGAAAAGGGCTTTATGGAAATTTCGGTTTCGGGCGCGGTAAGCCCAAACAGCATGACGGTGGCGGTTTTGCCCGCGTAGCGTATGGCCTGCTCGGTGGTTACGCGCGTGCCGGCCGCCTCTATGACGCAGTCCACGTTTTCGCATTCGCGCGCGAGCACCGCGCCGATGTCCTCCTCGCGCGGGTCAAAGGCCACGTCCGCGCCCAGCTTAAGCGCCAGCGCCCGCTTTTTCTCCACCAGCTCGCTTACGATGATGCGGCCCGCGCCGGTCTGCCTGGCCAGCTGGATCATCATCAGCCCGATCGGGCCCGCCCCCAGAATAAACACGTTGTCGCCCGCGCGCAGGCCGCACAGGTCGATGCCGTTTATGCAGCACGAAAGCGTTTCGCACTGGCAGCCCGACTGAAAGCTCAGGCCATCGTCCAGTTTGTACGCCTGCTTTTCGGGCACGGCCACGTATTGGGCAAAGCCGCCGTTATAGGTGGTGCCGTAGCCCTTCATGGCGGTGCAGAAATGGGCCTTTCCGTTTTTGCAAAAATAGCATTCGCCGCAGGCGTCGTTTGGATCCACGCTCACCCGGTCGCCCGGCTTTACGCGGGTAACGCGCTCGCCCACGGCCTCCACCACGCCCGAAAACTCATGACCGATCACCGTGCCCTCCGGCACCGGCGCCGCGCCTCCGTCGCCGTGAAAAATATGCACGTCTGTTCCGCACACGCCGCAATATTTTACCTTAATCAGCACGTCCCGCGGCCCGGGCACGGGCTTGGGGATATCTACTACGCGCAGATCGCCTTTTCCATAATATACCGCCGCCTTCATGGATGCGTCCTTCCTTTCCCCGGCCCGAGGCCGGCGTATCAACAATATTTTAACATTGCGCCCGGCGGCTTGTCAAGCGCGGCAGATACGGAGCCCGCCGCCGCGAAACGCCTGGTTTACGCGGCGGCGGGCGCACGTTTATTTAAAATCAGATGATGCCCAGTTCCTTCGCGGCGTTTTCAAAATACACCTCGTCGATGAGCGCGTTTTTATCCAGCTGGCCCAGCGCGCGCGCAAGTTCCATGCACTGCTCGGCCCGGCTGCGGCCGGTGCGCAGCTGCTCGCGCGCCATCAGCGCCCAGATAAAGGCCACGTCCTTAAGCCCGCTCTGGTCAAAGCGGCGCAGTTCGCCGGCGATGTCGTAATCCACGTTGAGCATGCGCGCGCGCCAGCGCCCGCTTTGACAATCCAGCAGGCTAAACTGGGCCTTGGTCTGGCCGTTTACCGGGCTGCCCACCGCGCCCGGGTTAATCATCTGGCGGCCGCCCGCCTCGTAGCGGAACTGGGAATGGCTGTGCCCCACCAGCATCACCTGCGCGTCCATGCCCGCGAGCAGCGCGTCGCAGCGCTCGCTGCCGGGATAGACGATCTCGTCGGGCTGGCTGGGCGAACCATGGCAGGCCAGAATGGGCGGGCAATCCTCTATTTCTATGCGCGCGCTGCGGCCCATGCCCTCGATAAAGTCCATATCCTCGGCGGTAAGGTTTTCATAGGTATACAAAAGCGACCCGGTCTGCGAGGAGGGCTTCCATCCGTCGTTTGGGTTTTTGCGGTGCCGGATCAGATACTCCTCGCGGTTCCCGCGCACAAAATAGCACATGTTTTGCTGGGAAAGCGCCCGCAACCGCGCTATGGTGTCGTTAGGATAGGCGAAATCGCTTACCAAATCGCCCAGAAATACGTAACCCTCCGCGCCCAGATGCTTGGCAAAAGCCAGGCACGCCTCCAGCGCGGAATAGTTGCTGTGGATATCGCTTAGTACGGCAATCTTCATTTTCGTCACCTTGCCTTTATGCGGCGAAGCATTCTTGTGGGGATTGATACGGTTCATGACATAATCATATCCATATCCGCGTTACAAATCAACTGAGCGCGCGTAAAAAGCCCGGACAGGCCGCGCGGCGCGGTAAAACTTTAATTAAGACCCCTTGACAGACGCCGCGCAGTATGCTATTATTTTATCGCATTAGCAAACTAAAGCGCGGAGGAATATTTATCATGAAAAAAGTATTTGCGTTGCTCGTTGCCGTGATGCTGGTATTTACCGGCGCGTTAGCCGTGGCCGAGGAAGACGGCTCCCTTGCCGCCATCCAGGAAAAGGGCACTTTGGTGCTGGGCCTGGACGACAGCTTCCCGCCGATGGGTTTCCGCGACGAGGAGAACAACATTGTGGGTTATGACATCGACCTGGCCCAGGCGGTATGTGAAAAGCTGGGCGTGGAACTGGTGCTTCAGCCGATCGACTGGGCGGCCAAGGATCTGGAGCTGAGCTCGGGCAACATCGACTGCATCTGGAACGGCATGAGCCGCACCGACGAGCGCGAGGAGAGCATGGCCCTGTCCATGGACTATATGAACAACGCCATCGTGTTTATGGTAAAGGACGCCCAGTATCAGACCAAAGAGGACCTGGCGGGCAAGGTTGTGGCCGTGCAGACCGGCTCCTTTGCGGAGGAAGTGCTGGAGGCCGACGCCGAATACTGCGCCACGCTGGCCGAGATATTGGACTATCAGGATTACCTGTCCGCCATCATGGACATGCAGAACGGTAACGTGGACGCCATCGCCATCGACCTGATCGTGGCCAACTATCAGATCGCCAGCCTGGGCGACGAGAGCCTGTTCACCATCGACCACCTGGCGGACGATATGTACTGCATCGGCTTCCGCAAGGAAGACCTGGCGCTGCGCGACGCGGTCAACCAGGCGCTGACCGACCTGGCCAAGGAAGGCGCCATCGCCGAGATCAGCCAGAAGTGGTTTGGCACCGATATTTCCATCGTTCCGGCCGAATAAGGCAATTGCACGGACGCGATGCACGAAAGCGCGGGGCTGCTCAGCAAGTGAGGCAGCCCCGCTTTGGCGGGAGTTGCGCTTATGGTCATAAAATTTTTTAACGACCCTTCAAAGCTTGGGGGGCTGATAGAAATACTGCTGGGCGGCGTGGGCACCACCTGCTCTATTTTCGCGTTGACGCTGGCGCTGTCGGTGCCGCTGGGCATGCTGGTGGCGCTTGGGCGCATGTCCCACAGGCGGCTTGTGTCAAAGCCGCTTTCGTTTTATATTTACGTCATGCGCGGCACGCCGCTGATGCTGCAGGTAATGTTTATCTATTTTCTGCTGCCCCAGGTGCTGCCCTTCCGGCTGGACCGGTTCTGGGCAGTGATCGTCTCCTTTGTAATCAACTACGCGGCCTATTTCGCCGAAATTTTCCGCGGCGGCATGAACGCCATACCCGTGGGCCAGCGCGAGGCCGCGCAGGTGCTGGGCTACACCCGGGTGAAGACCTTTTTCCGGGTGCTGCTTCCCCAGCTGGCCCGCAACGTCATATTGCCGGTGACCAACGAGGTAATCACGCTGGTTAAGGATACCGCGCTGGCCAGCACGGTGGCCGTGGCCGAAATCATGAGCCTGGCCCGCAAGCAGGTAAGCAGCTCCAGCAGCGTGGAGCCCTACATCGTGGCCATGATTATGTACCTGGTGCTAAACGGCGTGGCCGAGCAGCTGTGCAAGCTGGCCGAACGCAAACTGAACTACTATTAGCGGGCGCTTAACCGCTTTTCATCAAGGAGAAACGTATGCTCAAGGCAACCAACATCGAAAAGCGCTTTGGGACGCTTGACGTTCTGCGCGGCATATCCCTAAGCGTGGAAAAGGGCGAAGTGGTGGCGCTGATCGGCCCTTCTGGGTCGGGCAAAAGCACCTTCCTTCGCTGCGTAAACCGGCTGGAAAAAATCGACGGCGGCGAAATCGCGCTGGACGGCGTAAGGATGTGCCACACCGAAAACGGGCGCGTGCACTATGCGCCCGATGCCCAGCTGCGCGCGCTTACCCTGCGCATGGGCATGGTGTTTCAGTCGTTTAACCTTTTCCCCCACATGAGCGTTTTGCGCAATTTGATCGACGCGCCCATATCGGTAAAAAAAATGCCGCGCGCCCAGGCGGTGGATCTGGCGCGCGCGCTGCTTGACAAGGTGGGCCTGCTGGACAAGGCCGGCCAATACCCGCACCAGCTGTCGGGCGGCCAGGCCCAGCGCGTGGCCATCGCGCGCGCGCTGTGCATGCAGCCCGAAATACTGTGCTTTGACGAGCCCACATCGGCGCTGGACCCGGAGCTTACCCAGGAGGTTTTGCAGGTTATGCGCAACCTGGCCGCCGAGCACATGACCATGGTGGTGGTCACGCACGAAATGAGCTTTGCGCGCGACGTGGCCGACCGCGTGATATTTATGGAAAACGGGCAAATCGTGGAACAGGGCCCCAGCGCGCAGGTGTTCGCGTCGCAAAACGAGCGCACCCGCCGCTTTCTGGGCGGCCGCTATTAAGCCGCGCCCGGCGCCGGTCTCCATTTCAAGGCGCCGTCTCCAACCGGCCTGCGCGCCGGGCGAGGCGGCGCCGCGTTTTATTTTTCCCTTTCGCAAATGCGCGCCGCGCCCCGCGGCTTTTTTGTGCCAAAACCTGGCTGCCGCCGGCGCGCAATTGACGCGTGGGCTTTGATCTGATATAATTATTTTATCTCTACATATAAGTAAAGGTATATTTTTGCCTTCATACAAATGTAAAAGGGGTGATGGCAGTGCAGGCCACCATGGATCAGGCGGCGCGCTCAGGCTCGATTATGCGCTTTGCGCGCGGCGGCGATCGCGACTATATGATGCGTTCGGAAAAGCGGCCGGGGTACACGCCCGGACAGCCGCCCAGGCGGCGCAACCGCCGGCGCAAGCCCAAGGCCGATCCGCCCTACGTGATACTAACCTTTCTGCTGCTGATCCTCGTCTACCCGGTGGGGCTGGTGCTTTTGTGGCTGCGCCGCATCCGCTGGGCGGCCAGCACCAAGCTGGTCATTACGCTGGGCATGGCCGTGGTATTCGTGCTGCTGGGCTCGTTCGCGCTGACCGTTCCGATTGAAAACCCCGCCATAAGTCAGGCGCAGGCCGGCGCGCGGCAGTCGCTGTCCAACCTGGCCGCGGATGTGGAAGATTACTGGTCCGGCCTGGATTTGAGCGGCGAGCGCATCGCGAAAAATTACCGGCAGATCGCCGGCTATTCCATTGCGCTTGGCCAAAGGGCGTTGACCGACGGCGTAAGCAACGTGCGCGAAAACCTGATCTCCTTCTACGAAAATCTGGGCCCCATGTTAAACAGCGGCGCGGATTTCCTGTCGCGCAGCGCGCGCGAGGCGCTTTATAAAACCAACCTTCTGCCCACGCCTACGCCCGAGCCTACGCCTACGCCCACGCCGCTGCCCACGCCCACGCCTTCCCCCACGCCCGTGCCCATGCCCGAGCTGATGTATTATCTGGAAGGCGAATCCATCTACCACACGGTAAGCAACTGCGGCGGACGCCAGGGCGCCGTCGCGATCGACGAGGCCCGCGCGCGCGAGCTGGATTTGCGCCCCTGCGAGGTGTGCGCCGCCGTGCCCACCCCGGAACCCGTGTTTGACGAGGACGGCAACCTGGTAATATACGAGGAGGACGAGCCGGTAGGCGAAGCGTACGCGCAGGGCGAACAGGCGGCCGCCTCAACCGCGCTGCCCGCCTCGATTGGGCGGGGCCTGTCTTCCGAGACGGCAAGCGCGCTGCCCAGCTATTCGCCCGACCCCGCGCTGATTACCCCGTCGCCCACGCCCAGCCCCACGCCGCTGCCCACGCCCACGCCCATCGTGCTGCCCTCGGCCAAGCCCATCGGCGAGGCCACGGTATACCACACCAGCAACGGCCGGTTTTACCACATGGCCGAGGTGTGCCGCAACATGACCGGCGCCAAGCCCTATACGCTGGCCGAATCGATCGCCGACGGGCTGGGCAAGTGCAACACCTGCGGCTCGCCCGATCCGGAATTGCTCGAGGCCGAGCTGGCCGTGTGGGTGGGCGAGGACCACGTGTTCCACATTACCGACGAATGCGAAGGGCTTACCGAAAAATGGTCGGCCAAGACCTTTGAACAGGCGCTGTTTGAGGACGGCGACACCGGCTGCGCGCTGTGCGGCGCCAACCTGTACGTGCAGGTAGCGCGCATGTACCCCGCCACCACGCCCGTGCCCGCCGCGCCCGCCGAGACGCAGGACGCCCAAACCGGCGACGCGGAGGACGGCGCCGAAGAAACCGTGGATCCGTCCTACGATCAATCCTACACCCCCGAGGAGGGCGAAACCTACGACCCGAACGCCCTTTCCTAAGGCCCGTTGGCCGCGCCCGTCCCTTGCTGATACGCACCGGACGGAGCGCGGTTTTTTTTGCCTTGCGCGCCGCGCAAATTTACACGCATTACCCAAATTTGCGCGCAAAGGTTGATTGACGCGCACCGGCGCGCGTGCTACAATTGCTCAAACACTATGAAGGGAAATGAATTGTTATGCAACAGGCGGCGGGGAAAAACGCGTTTACCCGTTTTCTAAGGCGCAAGGACATCGTCTTTTCGGCCAAGCGCTACGGCATCGACGCGCTGGGCGCCATGGCGCAGGGATTGTTCGCATCGCTTTTGATCGGCACGATCATTTCCACCGTGGGCGAGCAGGCCGGCATAAACATTTTGGTGGAAATTGGAACCTATGCCAAAAACGCGACCGGCCCGGCCATGGCCGTGTCCATCGGCTACGCGCTAAAGTGCCCGCCGCTGGTGCTGTTTTCCCTGATCGCGGTGGGCGGCGCGGCCAACGCGCTGGGCGGCGCGGGCGGCCCGCTGGCCGTGTTTGTGATGACGGTCATTTCCGCCGAGCTGGGCAAGGCGGTATCCAAAGAGACCAAAATCGACATCATTGTCACCCCGCTGGTCACCATCTGCGCGGGCGCGCTGCTTTCCATGCTGTGGGCGCCGGCCATCGGCGCGGCGGCCAGTTCGGTGGGCGGCGCGATTATGTGGGCCACCGAGCTTCAGCCCTTCTTTATGGGCATCGTGGTTTCGGTCATCGTGGGCGTGGCGCTTACGCTGCCCATCTCCAGCGCGGCCATATGCGCGGCGCTGGGGCTTACCGGGCTGGCGGGCGGCGCGGCCGTGGCCGGCTGCTGCGCCCAGATGGTGGGCTTCGCCGTGGTCAGCTTCCGCGAAAACCGCTGGGGCGGGCTGTTCGCGCAGGGCATCGGCACCTCCATGCTGCAAATGGGCAACATCGTAAAAAACCCGCGCATCTGGATCGCGCCCACGCTGGCCTCGGCCATTACCGGCCCGCTGGCCACCTGCCTGTTTAAAATGGAGATGAACGGCGCGGCCGTGGCCTCGGGCATGGGCACCTGCGGCCTGGTGGGCCAGATCGGCGTGTACACCGGCTGGCTGAGCGACATCGCCGCCGGCGTCAAAGCGGCCGTTACCCCCATGGACTGGGTGGGGCTGGTCATGATCTGCTTCGTGCTGCCCGCGCTGCTTACCCCGTTGATCGATTTGCCCATCCGTAAGCTGGGCTGGGTGCGCGAGGGCGATATGAAGTTGGACCTGTAACTTAAGTTTCCGCCCGACGGTTGCCTTTGCTTTACGGTTAAAAACGGGCGCGTTGCAAAACACCCCAGCAAAAAAAGACGAGGCAAGGAACCCCAAAAGGGGGGTACCCAAACCTCGTCTTTTCGCTTAAGATAGAGGTGTGAAGGAAATCTATCAAAAGCAAGACCAGTTAAGGTATTTGAGCGACACGGTCAACTGGTTTTTGCGCTGAATTCGGAGATCACCATACCACAGAGCGCGCCTGTCCGCCTGCTAAGCGCGCAGCTTGAGGAACTGGAGTACGGGAAACTGTACAAAGCGTATTCGCCCAGAGGGAGAAAATC
>CAWVLE010000072.1:0-10238 GCA_963929805.1 uncultured Eubacteriales bacterium
AACCAACATACGCTACGGCTGTTGGTATCTAAATTACTTAAACGGCCGGTTTGACGGCGATATTACCAAGGTAACCGCCGCCTACCACGCGGGCGGGGGCAGCGTGGACAAATGGCTCAAGGACGCCGAAAACTCCAGCGACGGGGTGACGCTGGAAAGCATCCCCTCGGAAGTAACCGGCCGCTATGTGCGGCACGTAAAAAACGCCTATAAAAAGTATAAGGAGCTTTACGCCGATGACGCGCAAACGTGACAGTGAAGCGCGGGGCGCGTTTGGCCGCAGGGCGCGCGTGTTGTGCCTGCTGCTTTGCGTGCTGATGCTGCTTAGCGGCTGTTCGGGCAGCCAGAACACCATCACCATCATAGAGGCGCCCGAGGGATACGACCCTTTCGCGCCCGTTGAAACCGTCGCGCCCACCGCCACCCCGGCCGCCGCGCCCGGGGACGAGATTATGCCCGCCCCCGCCACGGTGGACGATATGCGCGCGGCCGCCTCGCAGTCCATGCTGGATGAGGACTACGAGCAGGCCAGCATATACACCACCATCGCCAGCGGCGATTTAAACGTGGGCCTGGTGGTGGGCGACAACATGGACATAAATCCGCTAAAGTGTACCTATACGGACATGATGAACCTGAACACGCTGGTATACGAAGGGTTGGTGGCGCTGGACGAACAGCAGCAGATCGTGCCGCAACTGGCCGACCGCTGGGTGCTGGAAAACGACACATGGGTCTTTACCCTGCGCAGCGGCATCTATTTCCACAACGGCTCGCTGCTCAGCGCGGCCGACGTGGTGGCCAGTTACGAGGCGCTCAAGGGCACCGGCACCTACTGGACCAACCTGCTAAGCGTGGTGGAAAGCATGACCGCGCGCGACGAGAACACCGTAGAGGTCGTGGGAAAGGCGGGCTATATGACGCTTTACGCGCTGACCTTTCCCGTCGTGCAGCGCAATACCGTAAGCAGCGCCATGCCCTCGGGCACCGGTCCTTACTGGATTACCCAGTACGATACCAGTACGGCCGTGCGGCTGGAGGCCAACCCGCTGTGGTGGAAGCGCGGCTCGGGCAAGATCAATTCCATCGTGGGGCTGTGCTACGGCTCGCTCTCCAGCGCGCTGGCCGCGCTGGAGACCGGCGAAATAGACGCGCTGGCCAGCGAATATCCCACGGCTTCCATCAACCGCAACCTGAGCGACCGGATGAGCGTGGACTATTCCACGCTGACCTACGAATGCATTGTGCCCAACCTGACCGATTCAATCTTAAGCGACCACAGCGTGCGCGAGGCGCTGATGTACGCCATAGACCGTTCCACGCTGGCCAGCACCGTGTATACCGGCATGGTGCAGGAATCCGAGGTGCCGGTCGTGCCGGGCACCTATCTGTACGACGCGCAGGCGGCGCGCTATAACTACAGCCCGGAACGCGCGCTGCAAATCCTCTACGACGCGGGCTGGTCCGACCCGGACAGCGACGGCATACTTTCCAAGGAAGTGGACGGCATCATAACGCCGCTGGCGCTGACGCTCGTCACCTACGACCGGGGCACCACCTCCACCCGCTCGGAAGCGGTGGAGGCCATCGCCAACCAGCTGCGCCTGGTAGGGTTTGACATTACCGTATCCACCGATACCATCGGAAACGTGTACGACGCGCTGGACAACGGCAGATTTGACCTGGCGCTGGTGGCCTTTGAATTAAGCGACGTGCCCAACCTGGCCTTCCTTTTCTCCTCGACCGGCAGCTTTAACTTTTCACGGTACAAGGACGACGAGATGGACTCGCTGCTTCAGGCCGCCTACCGCGCCACCTCCGCCGCGGACCTGCGCAGCGCGATGAGCAAAATCCAGATAAAAATCGTGGACGATTTGCCCATCCTGGGCCTGTTCTTCCGCACGGGGGTGCTGGTTTCCAAAAAATCGCTGGGCACGCAGGCCGGACTGCGGCGCGGTTGGGTGCTAAACGGCGTGGCTACGGCGGACGCGGAATAATTTTGCAAGGGAGTGGCGCGGATGCGCAAAATAGGCATAGGCATCATCGGCTGGGGGTTTATGGGGCGCACGCACGCCCACGCGCTGCGCGAAATGCCGCTGTTTTATCCGGACGCGGGCTTTGCGCCCGAGCTTCGCGCGGTGTGTTCGCGCCGCATTGAAAAGGCGCGCGAGGCGGCGGCGCTGTTAAACGCGGGCTTTTTTACCGACGATTACCGCGCGCTGCTCGCGCGGGAGGATATCCAGGCGGTGTCTATCTGCACGCCCAACGACCAGCACGAGGCCATGGCGGTCGCGGCCGCGCGCGCGGGCAAGCATATCTACATAGACAAGCCGCTTTCCACCGACGCCGCCTCGGCCGCGCGCATACTAGACGCGGCGCGGGAGGCGGGGGTGCGCGTATTTGTGGCCTTTAACAACCGTTTCTGGCCCAGCGTGATGCGCGCGCGCGAACTGATTGAAGAGGGGCGCGTCGGGCGCGTGCTTTCCTTTGGCTGCCGCTATCTGCATTCGGGCTCAATTGACCCCGATAAGCCGGCCGGCTGGAAGATGCTTTCGGGCGCGGGCGTGCTGGCCGACCTGGGCTCGCACGCGCTGGATCTGATTACCTGGCTGGTGGGCTATCCTGACCAGGTTTTGTGCAATTTGCGTACGCTGTACGCCCGGCGGCCGCTGCCGGGCGGCGGGTGTACGGACGAGTTGGGCGACGATCAGGCGCTTATACTGTTAAAGCTGCCCGGCGGCGCCGCCGGTTTTGTGGAGGCCTCCAAAATTGCCACCGGCGCCGAGGACGAACTCTCCTTTGAGGTGCGCGGCGAAAAGGGCGCGCTCAGCTGGCAATTGATGGACGCGGATTACCTGAACTTTTACGACAATACCCGGCCCGAGCGGCCGCTGGGCGGCGAGCGGGGGTATACCCGCATCGCCTGCGTGGGCCGCTACGCGCCGCCGGCCGGTTCGTTTCTGCCGCCCAAAAACCGGGTGGGCTGGGACCGGGCGCACATGCACTGTTACTACAGCTTTTTGCAGAGCCTGTGCTCAGACGCGCCGCTTGAAAGCGGCATGCGCGAGGCGCTCGCGCTTGCGCATCTGATGGACGCGTGCGCGCGTTCCGGCCGCGAGGCGGGATGGGTGCGTTTTGACGCCGGCGCGCCGCTAAGCTGATTTGTGCCGCGCCGCCCGCGTCCTCCGGGGCGGGGGCGGGCAAGTTCGACGAAAATGAGGTGAGCAGATGTTTTCACTTAAACGGGATCAGTTGCTGCTCAGCCTGCGGCCGGCCAGCGAGTTTTGTCCGGTTCCGCCAATCAGCGACCGCCGCGCGTGGGACAGCGTGGAGCGGCCGCTGCGCGACGAACTCATCGCGCGCGCCGACGCGGCCGCGCGAAGGGAAAACCCGCGTCTGGACGCGCTGGCCATGTTGGAAAACCGGTCGGAGGAATACGAAAGGGCCTATTTTGAGCGGCGCGACCAGCTGCGCACGCTGCTTTGCGGCGCCTGTCTGGCCGGGGAGGCGCGCTATTTGATGCCCATCGCCCAGCGCGCGTTTTCCATTTGCGAGGAAAGCGGCTGGACGCTCAAGGGCGACGGCCGGCTGCACGAATCCGACAGGCCCCAAATCGATTTACACGCCGCGCAGACCGCCGAGCTGATGGCGCTGACGCTTTACCTGATGCGGCGCTCGCTTGACAGCCTTTCGCCCGAAATTGCCCGGCGCATACGGCGCGAACTTACCTTTCGGGTAATCCGGCCGCTGTGCGCCGAGGACCGGGGCGCGCTTATTTTCCCGCTGCGCGACACGCCCAGCGCGACCGCCGCGCTGATGTGCGCCGCGCTGCTGACCGAAACCGACGGCCAGGCGCGCTGGCTGTGCATGCGGCGCATGCTTTCGCTGATTGAGAATTACATGCTTACGCTCAGCCCGGACGGCGGTTTTTTGACCGGCGGGCTGGAAGCGCACATGCGCGCGACCGCCGCGCTGGGCGATTGCCTGCGCATGATTTCGCTTTCCAGCGGCGGCGAGGTAGAACTGCGCGACGAGCCGCTGTTTATCGACATGGCGCTCATTCCCTCGGCGCTGCACGTGGGCGAGGGCTGGTTTTTTAACCCGGGCGGCGATTCGCCGCGCCCGCGCGTGCCTGTGGACGAGCTTTTCCGGTTGGGCGACGGCGTGCGTTCGGGCGAGCTGTGCCAGCTGGCCGCGTATCTGAACCGGCCGGGCAATTCGGGCGGCCGCGCGGTCGGCTACGGCGCGCTTTGCACGCTATTGAACATTCTTTACCGCGCCGACCTTGCGCGCGAACCGGCGCGCGCCGCGCTGCGCGAGGGCGTGTGCCTGCGCGGCATGCAGCTTCTGGCCATCCGCATGGGCGCTTTTTACGCGGCGCTTTCGGGCGGGGCGAACACCGACCGGGCGGATCATTTGGACGTGGGGGACATGGCGATATACTATAACGGAAAACCGGTGGTGATCGACCCGGGCATGGAAAGCGCGGCCGAATACCACAGCGTGCCGTCCATCGGGGGCGTAAAGCAGGATTACACCCTTTCGCCGCCGCGCGACGAGGTGGATTGCCGGCTGGACGAGGGCTATTTTCTCATATCGCTGGGCATCGCCCACGCCTATCCGGAGGCGGCGCGCCTGGAAAACTGGCAGCGCAGCCTGATGATGAGCGCCTTCGAGCCGGGCGTGCGGCTGATGGAGGTGTTCGACTTTGCGCCGGGCGTTAAAAGCGAGGTTTCCTTCCATTTTGTAACGCCTTACGCGGCGCGCCTGTCGGCCGGCGAGGCCGCGCTCGGCCCGGTAAAGCTGAGCTGGCCCGACGAAGCGCTGTCGGCCGCCGTGGAACCGCTGCCGCTCAAAAGCGGCGACCAGCGCCTGCTGCTGGGCGATAAGGTGTACCGGATTACGCTTACCACCCGGCAAAAGGTGCCGGGCGGCAATTATACCTTCATTTTCCGGCCCGCCGGGCCGGATGGGAAATAATTTTACACGTCAGGAGAGGAAGTGTCGCATCCATGCATCCTTTACAGGAAAAGTATGCCTCCCAGATTAAAGAACTGGTGCGCGCCGCAAACCGGCTGGCTGAAATCGGCTTTGTAACCAGCCAGGGCGGAAATTTGTCCCTGCGCGCCGGCGAAAACGTGGTGCTCATCACGCCCACCAAGGTGGCGAAGATATCCATTACCTTTGAGGACATCTGCGCGGTGGACATGCAGGGCAACGTGCTCTACGCGCGCGAGGGGAGAAAGCCCACGGGCGAATGGCCCTTCCACGTGCGCATCATGAATAAACGGCCCGACGTCAAGGGCATCGTTCACGCGCATCCGCCCGTACTGACCGGCTTTGCCATAGCGGGCGGCGATTATTTGCAAATGCCCTTCTTGCCCGAACCGGCCATCGAGGTGGGCCCCATGATTATGGTGCCTTACGCCGAGCCGCTCAGCGAACGCCTGGCCGAAAATTTTGACGCGGTAATCGATAAATCCAACGGTTTTTTGATGGAGAACCACGGCGCGCTCATGGTCAGCACCGAGGGAATCTGGCGCGCGCTGGAATTTTTGGAGATGATGGAGGCCGCCGCAAAATCCATACTGATCGCCAAAATGCTGGGCAACGCAAAGCCCATTCCTCAGGCCGATGTGAAAAATTTGGAAAATGTAATCAAAATCCGCAACATGTCCATGCCCGGCCTGCCCGGCGTGGTGAAAAACCTGACCGATATATTTGTGTTTAAATAGGCCCGCGCGCCCGTTAAACGGCCTACGCGGCCCGGGCAAAAAATTCCGTAAAAAACCGCTTCCGGCCAAACGCCGCGGAAGCGGTTTTTTAACATTATTTACGCGCGCCGCCGCAGCGCGGTTCAGGCGCGGTAGTCCATCAACAGCACGCCGGGCAGGGTGGAAATGTCTTCGGCGGATACGTTTAGCACGTTGCAGCCCAGCGGCGTGCCGCCCGACAGCGCGGTAAAGGGCTTTTCGTCGGTAATGGGCAGCGTGCTGTCGGCCGTGCGATAGTGCATGGGAATGGTCACGCGCGGCTTGACGCGCCGCATAAGCTCGTGCGCCGTAGGCCCGTCGATGGTATAGGTGCCGCCCACGGGCAGAAGCAGTATATCCACGCGCCCCAGCCGCGCGATCTGCTCCTGCGAAAGCATGTGCCCCAAATCGCCCATGTGCGCCACGCGCAGGCCGTCCGCCTCGATGACAAAAATCGTATTGGGGCCGCGCTTTGAACCATTCGCCTCGTCGTGAAAGCTGGCAATGCCGGTAAGGGTAAAGCCAAACGCCTGCGCGCGGCCCTCGCCGCGTATTACCTGGGGATTGCCGCCGGCCGCGCGCACGCAGTTGTGGTCGTAGTGTTCGTGGCTTACGGTTACGGCGTCGGGCGCCACGGTGGGCAACGCGTAGCCCACGCTTTCGTCAAACGGGTCGGTCAAAAGCGTGCGCCCTTCGGCGTTCTCTATCAGAAAACAGGAATGCCCTAAATAGGTGAATTTCATATTCAATACCTCCGTTCTTTTTATCGCGTCCAACACGCGCGCCATGTCGCGCAGCAGCGCGCCGCCCTGGCCTTCGCGCAGCGCGCGCGCGGCCAACGCGCGCAGGCGCATATCCAGCGCCCGCCAGCCGCCCGGCGCGCCGCCCAACTCGTAGCGCTTTACGATCTGAATAAACAGCGCGCGCTCCTCATCCAGCGCGCCGCGCTCGCCGGGCGGGCTAAGCGCGGGGATGGGCGCGCGCCCCTGCCCGGCCGCCGCCCATTGCGCGAACGCGCGCAACGCCCCGTCGCGCGGGGTAAGCAGCGAAAATTGCCCGCAAATCTCGGCCGTAAAATATTCCCAGTCCGCGAAATGCCCCCGCGCCCGGTATAGCGCCTTGCCCCGGTCCACCCGCACCGGCCCGCACCGGCTTTCGGCCAGCGCGCGCAGCGGGTTATCCTCAGCGCGCAAGCGCGAAGACCTCCGGGAAATAGGCTATAATGTCCCCGGCGTTCATGCAGATTTCCCCCAGCGCGTTCGCCGCCCGTTCGCCCGCCATGCCGTGAATCTGGCTGCCCAGCCACAGCGCCTCGTCGGGCGTGCGGCCCTGCGCCAGAAGCGCCGCGCACAACCCGGTCAGCACATCCCCGCTGCCGCCCGTGGCCATGCCGGGCGTTCCGGACGTGCTAAGGTAGGTTTTGCCCGAAGCGATGACCGTGGTGGCGCCCTTGAGCAACACGTGCGCGCCGGTGCGCTGGCGCAACTCGCGCGCGTCGCGCACGGGGTCGTCTACCGGGCGGCCCAGCAGCCGCGCGGCCTCGCCCGGATGCGGGGTGAGCAGATGGCGCTCGCACAGCAATTTGAAAAGGGAGGGCTCGCGCGCGACGATGTTGAGCGCGTCCGCGTCGATTACCGCGCCGGCCTGGCTTTCAAGCGCCGCGCGCACGGCTTCCGGCGCGCAGCGGTTGGACAAACCGGGGCCGATCGCGACCGCCTGTTTGCCCTCAAGCGCCTGCGCGATGAGGGGCGCGGCCTCGGGCGCAACGGCGCCCTCGCGCTCGGGCAGCGGCAGGCACATGGCGCACGGCGCGCAGGATTGTATCATGGGCACAATCGATTCGGGCGCGGCCACGCTGACCAGGCCCACGCCCGCGCGTAGCGCCGAACGCGCCGAAAGTATGGCCGCGCCCGCCATGCCGCGCGAACCGGCGATTAAGAGAAGATGCCCGTACATGTTTTTATAACTGTTGCGGCGGCGGGGCGGAAAGCGCCCTTCCAGGTCGCGCGCCTCCACCAGCAGCGACGCGTCTGCGGGCACCAGCAGCGAGGGCAGCCCGATGGAGCGCACGATCAGTTCGCCCGTATACTCCGGGCCCTCGCCCAGCATGTGGCCCAGCTTTTCGCGCTCAAAGGTGACGGTAAAATCCGCCTGAACGGCGCTGTCGCCCAGCACCAGCCCGGTTTGGCCGCTTAAGCCGGAGGCGATATCCACCGCCGCCACGCGCGCGCCCGCCGTGCGGTCGCGCGCCATGCGCTGCGCCATTTCGCGATACAGGCCCGAAAGCGGCCGCGAAAGGCCGATGCCAAACATGGCGTCCACCCATATGTCGGGCGTCTCCAGCGCGTCCAGCTCGTCCGCCGCGCGGAAATATACCCGCGGCGTCCGGTGCGCGCGCAGGCAATTTTCCCGCGCGTCCCCGGTCAGCATTTCCTCGCTCGAAAGCGAAATCACGCCCGCGCGTCCGCCGCGCCCGGCAAACAGGCGCGCGGCCGCGTATCCGTCGCCGCCGTTGTTGCCCGGCCCGCACGCGAAATACGCGCAATGGCCTTCGCACTTGCCCAGCCGGGCTTCCAGTACGTCCACAAGCGCCGAGGCCGCCCGTTCCATCAGACGGTACGAAGGCGATCCGCCGGCGAAATAGCGCGCCTCCAGCGCGCGCATCTGATCGGGAGAAAGCACCTGCCGCATGCCATGCCCTCCAATTCGGGTCGTTGTGCCGCGCTTGCGCCCGTTAGGCGACGCGCCGGCGCGCCGGAAACGGGGCAAAATCGCGCCGTTTTTTGCTTATATAAATTATTCTACCGCAAAAAAAAGGATTTGTACAGCGCGCCGCGGCGTTTTTTCGCCTGCGCGGCCAGGCGGTTACGCCATCAAGACGCCATATATTTTTTGCCGCGTAACGACCGTTTTTTACATTGACCCGTATAATAGATAATGCGTACTTTTTTTGATCGCCGGGCGGGGGCGCAGGGCGCGCCGTCTGAACGTTTTTAAAGGAGGACGTCGATATGGCGACTTTGGCAAACTTTACAAATCAGGAGATCGCGCAGTATGAACGCGCGGCGCTTCGGGAAATTGGCGCGCTGCTGCGCTCGCTTAGGCTGAGGATGGAAGCGGCGGGCATCGAATGCGCCGTTTCGCTGGAACGCACGCTCAAGGGCGCGCCGGTAAACCAGGCCGGTTGCGCGCCGGGCTATCACTCGGTCATTTCCGTGCTGCCCACCCGCAACGGGCGCGTAATCCGCTACGCGGACGGGCTTTTGCCCGACGCGCGCGCCGACGCGGTGCTCATTCGAAAAAAACTGACCGGCCGGCTGGAAGCCGCGCTCAACGAGGATTATGTGGACGATATCCGCCAGCAGCTGCTGGCGCTTATCGGGCTGACCGAGGTATCCGCGCAGGGGTATAATGCCGGCGCGGCCGCCTTTGCCGCTCAGGAAGGCTAGGCGCGCCAGAAACTGCGCCTTTTAAAATTAAACAGGCTTATCCGCTTTTCCGGCCCTCGGGGGCCGGTTTTTATTTGGCCAATACAGCGCGCACCCTTTTAGGCCGCGGGCATAGGATGCATTGTGAGCGTAAGGCTCGCGAACATTCCAAGGAGGTAAGTGCGCATGTCGTTTTATAGCTATAAGAACGCCAACGCCGATTTTTGCCCGGGCACGGTAACGGGAAACATCTGCCAGGGCCTGACCGAAAAAATCTGCGTCCAGGTAAAAAATGTCTATGACTCGTGCCTGCAACAGGAACAACTCGACGACGTAGAGGTGACCATATCCGACATCATCCCCGTGCTGCCCGACCCGTGTGCCTGCCGCCCGACGCGGCCCTGCACCTGCGAATGCGAGGGCAACACCTGCAGCTGCACCTGCAAAAGCTGCGGCGGACTTACTTACGAAGACGCGGTGGAAAACATAGAAAACAGCCCCTGCCCGCCCCCGCCCCGCCCGGTCGGCGCGTGGACGTTTGAAAGCTGCCGCTCGGCCAGCACATCGGGCACCATCCGCAACCTTTCCATCGACCGGCTGTGCGACCGCCCCCAATTCGCGCGCATCAAGGGCATCGTGGATATCCCCATCGACGTGCTGTTCACCGACGCGCGTTGCCAGGAATGGATGGGCCGCGCTACCGTGTCGGTAACAAAGGACGTACTGCTGGCCATACCGGACGAATCCATCGTGCCCTTTACGCTGGAAAGCCTGGTAAGCGCCATCTGCGTAAGCGGCGAATACCTGGGCAATTGCAAATTTGAAATTACCATCTGCGTAACCATCGTGCTTAAGATTTTGGCCGAAGTGGAATTGATGATTCCTTCCTACGGCTTCTGCCAGATTCCGCCCTGCGAGGAATTTGCCGAGAACGTGTGCGACGAATTCTTCAGCCTGCCCCTGTTCCCGCAAAACGCGGGCTGCAACAGCAACTGCGCCTGCAACGGCTGCAACAGCTGCAATACTTGCAACAGCTGCAACAGCTGCAACAGCTGCA
>CAWVLE010000073.1:0-3739 GCA_963929805.1 uncultured Eubacteriales bacterium
GAACACTATGAGTTCTGACATGTCCGGAAAAAGGGACGCGGGCGCGTTGCTGTTTATCCGCGCCGCGCTGGTCCTGGCCGTGCTCGTCACCATTTACCCGATGATATTCGTCTTTCTCACCTCGGTTAAAACCACAAACGAATTTTACAACAACATATGGCTGCTGCCTTCCAGTTTCGCGTGGGAAAACTACGCCTACGCCTGGAACATCGCCCGGATCGGCGAATACTTCCTCTCCAGCGTAATTTTTGCAGGTGGTCATGCCGGTCATGCTGCCGGCCACCGCCACCAACGCAATATTTCTGTTCCTGGGCTGGTGGGGCGAAATGCTGTGGGCCAGCGTGGAGCTGTCCACCTCCAGCATCAAAACCCTGCCGCTGGGCATCACCGCCTTTGCGCAAAGCTCGGGCACCGACTGGGGCCCGCTGTGCGCGGCCAGCTGCATTATCATCATTCCGGTTTTGATCTTTTTTCTGTTTACACAAAAATATTTTATCTCCGGTCTGACCGGCGGCGCGGTAAAGGGATAGCCGCCCGCCGCCCGGCCGCGCCGCGTTGACCGGCGCGGCCTTTCGTGTTAAGATATGCCTGTAAGCGGGCCGCGCCCGTAAATTGGGGCGAAACGCGCTTAAAAGATCGGGCCGCGCGCCGGCGCGCATTCGGTAAAAAATACGCTTTAGGAGGCATCTTCATGCGCTATCAGCCCAATATGCAATCCATTCGCCGCCACGCCGCGCCCGCCTGGTATGAGGACGCCAAGCTGGGCATCTTCATCCACTGGGGGATATATTCGGTGCCCGCCTTCGCGCCGCCCACGTGGGCGCTGGGCGACGTGCCGGCGGACGAGAACTGGTTTACCAACAACCCCTACGCGGAATGGTATCTCAACTCCCTGCGCATAGGCCGGGGCCCGACCTACGAATATCACCTGCAAAAATACGGCGCGGATTTTACATACGAGGATTTTGTGGATCTGTGGAAGGCCGAGCGCTTTGACCCGGCCGGATGGGCGGAGCTGTTCCGCCGCTCGGGCGCGCGCCACGTGGTGCCCGTGACCAAGCATCACGACGGGTTCTGCCTGTGGTACAGCCGCTATACCGCCTATAACGCCGCGCGGCGCGGCCCCGGCCGCGACCTGATGGACGAACTGTGCCGGGCGGTGCGCGCGGCGGGCATGCGCTTTGGCGTATATTATTCGGGCATAATCGACTGGCGCTTTTCGGCCGATCCCATGCTTTCAAACGAGGAGGTCAGCCACCCCTATAACGTCACCGGCGCTTACGCCGATTACGCCTATAACCAGGTGATGGAGCTGATCGACCGCTATAAGCCCAGCGTGCTGTGGAACGACATCGGCTGGCCGGAAAAAGGATTGTGCGATTTGCCCTACCTGTTCGCGCACTACTACAATACCGTGCCCGAAGGCGTGGTAAACGACCGCTGGAGCGGCGTGTTTTGCGATTTTACCACGCGCGAGTACAATGCCGGCGAAAAAAACGTCCACGCCAAGTGGGAATGCTGCCGCGGGCTGGGGCTGTCGTTCGGCTATAATCAGGCCGAAGACGAGCGCCACCTGATCGCGCCCAACGATCTGATCGCGCTGTTAATCGATACGGTGGCGCACAACGGCAACCTGCTCATCAACGTGGGCCCGCGCGCCGACGGCGTAATCCCCGAGGCGCAGCGCGCGCGGCTGGAATACCTGGGCGCGTGGCTGCAAAATAACGGCGAAGCCATATACGGCACGCGGCCCTGGCGGCAGGTCACGTTAACCGCGCCGGGCGGCGAACAGGTGTATTATACCGCCAACGGCCAGCGCGTGTACGCGCTGATCTTAAACCCGCGTAAGGGCTTAAGCGAAGTGCTGGTGCCCGCCCTGGGCGATGGCGCGGCGACGGCCCGCGCGCTGGGCGGGATAAACGCGCGCTTTGCGGCGGAGGGTTCCAACCTGCGCGTGCGGCTTGAGGGCGTCGCCCAGGACGCGCCGCCGGTGGCGCTATGCGTGGGGCCGTAAAGCGCGTGCTGCGGCAAAGTTCATTTTTACAGCCAATTTAGGAGGCGAACCGCCATGACCCATCGCGAACGCATGCTAAGGACGCTTGCGGGCACGCTGCCGCCCACGGAGCGCGGGGCCGTGCTGGAAACCTTTCACCCGTGGGATTTAACCGTAAAACGCTTTGTTGCGGAGGGCATGCCCGCCCGCCTGGCCCCCGCCGACCTGATCAATTCGCCCGGCGCGGATAAAAGCGAGGACCACATCACCCGCTATTTCGACACCCGCATGGCCGAACCCGTGGCCGCCTACGAGGCCTATTTGGGCTTTGACCCCATGAAGCGCATATTCATGCAGCTGCCCTTCCACGCGGAACCGGCGCACGGGCAGCCGCCCGCTGTTGCGAACCGGGAGGACTGGCTGCGCATACGCGAACAGGGCGAAAACACCATCGCGCGCGTATTTGACGGCAGGGCCATTCGCGAGGCGCTTTTGCCGCTGCGCGAGGGGCATGTACGGGGCGATTTTTCGCTGCGCATGGGCATGGAAGGGTTTTTCTGGGTGCCGCGCACCCTGTTCGGCATTGAGGAGCACCTGGTCGCCTTTTACGACGAGCCGGAGCTGATGCACGAAATCAACCAGTGGCTTTTGGAATATTACCTGTTCAGCCTGGACAAAATGTTCCAATACGTGGTGCCGGACGTGCTGTACATCATGGAGGACCTCTCCGGCGCGAACGGGCCCATGATATCCCCCGCCCACTTCGACGAATTTGTGGGCCACTACTACCGCCAGCTGATCCCCATGCTGAAAAAACGGGGCGTGGGCTTTGTGTTTGTGGATACCGACGGCCGGTTTAATCAGCTGATCGACAACTTTATCCAGTCGGGCGTGGAAGGCTTTGTGCCCATGGACGTAAACGCGGGCATGGATATCGTCAAGGTGCGCGCGCAATACCCCAAGCTGAAGTTCATCGGCGGATACAACAAACTGGAAATCGCAAAGGGCGAGGCCGCCATCGAGCGGGAATTTGAGCGCATCATGCCCGTCATCCGCCAGGGCGGCTACATCCCCGGCGCCGATCATCAGGTGGCCCCCTCCACCTCGCTTAGCGATTATAAAACCTATATCCGCCACCTGAAATCCGCCATGGCGCGCTAGTGCTTCATTCGTCCAAAACGTTTATCCCCCGGGGCAAGGGTTTCATCCCTCGCCTCGGGGGATTGGCGTAAAAGGCATCAGATATCCACCGTATCCGCGTTCAGCGCGCGCACCAACATAGTGGGCGGCGGGCCGCCGCAAGGGGTGCGCACGCTCGACTGCGCAAAGCAACCGGGCAGTATAATTTCGTAGTTGTCGTCCATAACCAGCGGCCGCGCGCGGTCGCGGCTGACGGCGTGCGCAAACATCGCCGCAGTATCGCCGGTATTTTCAATCCGCAGCACATCTCCTTTAAGCGACGCGCGCAGCGATGTGCGCGGCAAAACTTTAAGCGCGGCAAAGGGTTCGCGCCCGGCCTGGGAAAACAACAGCCGGTTGACAAACACCCGTCTGTCGCCGTCGAGCAAGCTCAATTCCACAATCAACCGCCCCAGTTCGGCCGCGGGCGGCGCGGGGAAAAATTCAAACGCCTCCGTGGCTGCGTTTGGGGCGGCGCACACCCGCTGCGAAAGCTGTTCAAGGCAGCGGCCCCGCACGTCCATTACCCGCGCGCAGGCCGTGTAAACGGCCTGATCCAACGCGTTA
>CAWVLE010000074.1:0-3426 GCA_963929805.1 uncultured Eubacteriales bacterium
TGTACATTTTGAGCTTTATCTGATCCAAACCTGTAACGCGACGCCGCGTAATCAAGGGGCCGCCTCACAAAAAGTGGGGCGGCCCTTTTGCCTGCGCAAATTTGCACGGGCGGATGGTGTTGCAACCGGCGCCCTTTTGCGTTATTATTATGGATAAGGCCGGGCGCGCCCGGCGAAATAAAACAGTTTCATGCCGGGAAAGTTCCGGCGGAGGTAAGGATACGCACATGCTCAGGGAGGCGTTTGAAAAACGGCGTAAGGCTTTTGAGGCCGAAATTGCCGCCGCGCGGGACGCGAAGGAGGCGTGCGATTGCGCTGTGCGCACGCTGGAGGATATACGGCGCGCGTGCGCGCTGGAACATACGCAGCTGCGAACGCGGTTAAACGAACTGTGCGCCGTGGCGCGCGGCGCGCTGTCGGCCATGGACGCCGTAACGCGCGTGGATATTCAGATGCGGTTAAACGGCGCGTCGCTTTCGCCGCGCGGGCCCGCGGCCAGGGCGGGGCTCAGGCGCGCTGCGGGGTTTGCCCCCGCCGTCGCGTGCGCCGTGCTGGCGGTATGCCTGTTTCTGGATGGACATAATAACCCGGCGCTATTGGCGGCCCTGGCCGCGGCGGTGTCGGCTGCGGCGCCCTGGCGCGCGCGGCGCGTTTCGGCCGCGCCGCCGGAGGTAACCGGTTGCCCGCAGGCCGATCCGGCGGCGCTGGCGCGCAGGATGGAGCAACTACTGGATGAAATAGACGCGCGCCTGGAGGCGGACAGCCTCGCGCAGGCCGTGGACGAGGCGGACGAAATACCCGACGGTTTGCTGGAAGCGGCGCAGATGCTGATGGAAGCGGATCTGACGCGCGACGGCGCGTTTGCGCTGCGCGCGTTGCCCGGCCTGTTGGCCGCGCTTAAGCGTCAGGGCGTAAGCGCCGTTATGTATTCCGCGGAAAACGCGCGCTATTTCGATTTGCTGCCCGCGGCCTCGGGCGAGCGGACCGTGCGCCCGGCGCTTTTGCAAAATGGGCGGCTGATCGCGCGCGGACAGGCGGCGGTAGCAAATTGATGACAGACAAAGGATGAAAGGCGAAACAAATGCCGTTGGATGAAAATCAAACCCCGATTACCGATTACTTTGGCTTTGACCTGGGCGACGGAGAGAGCGCGGTGGCCTGGGCGCGCGCGAATTCGCGCAACGAGCCCCAGGTGCTGGAACTGTGCGGGCGCAAAAGCCTGCTGACCGCGCTGGGCCGCCACCGCCAGATGGGCGTGTTGATCGGCGAGCAGGCCTACCTGGCCGACCCGTCTGAACTGGACGTGCGCTTTAAAAGCCGTTTTTTGACCGACGAGGCCTACGCCGCGCCGCGCATCGTCGCGTTTGCGCGCGAGGTGCTCAAACAGCTGTGGCAATCCGGAAAATTGAACGCGATTGAAGAGGCGGCCTTCTTTGTGGGGTGTCCGTCGGGCTGGAACGAAGAAGAACGCGACCGCTACCGCCAGTTGTTTGAGCAGGCCGGATGCAAAAACGTAACCATCGTCAGCGAATCGCGCGCGGCCTTTATGTTTGCGCGCGAGGCGGGGGAAATCGGCATGCCGCAAAGCGATTTGGAAATGCCCGCGCTGATCGTGGACGCCGGCTCGTCTACGACCGATTTTACCTTCATCGACCAGCTGCGCGTACGGCGCGTGTTTGACTTTGGCTTGACCCGCCTGGGTGGCGGGCTGATCGACCGAATGCTGCTGGAGCTGAATCTGGAGCGCAGTCCGGCGCGCGGCCAATTGCGCGCCGTGCTGGATAAATGCCCGCAGTACGCCGCGCGTTGCGAACTGGAAGCGCGCAAGGTAAAGGAAATGTACTTTAGGCGGCTGGACCACGCCGCGCAGGGCGAGTTTTGCGTGCCCTGCGAAAGCTCGGTCAAAATTTACTATCAGGATCCGCCGCTGACGCTGGACATCGGCTGCACGCGGCGCGACATGCGGGCCATACTGGAACGCGAATTGCCCGAGCTGGACGGGAAAAGCTACCTGCAGGCCTATCGCGATTCGCTTAAACAGGCCAGGCAACAGATAGCCGGCACGCGGCTGGGCGTCATACTGCTCACCGGCGGCGCGTCGCGGATGGACTTTATCGAAAAAATCGCGCGCGAGGTTTTTCCCGACGCGCAGATTGTACACGGCGCGGAACCGGAATTTTCCATCGCGCGCGGGCTGTGCTACGCGCTGCGCATCGATACAAAGACCGCCGCGTTTGAACGCGCGGTGGAGCGCCTGATCGAATCCGACGCGGTGGAAAAGCTGGTGCTTAACGCGCTGCCCGCGCTGTTCGAGCCCGTCTCTTCGGTAATTGCCGCGCAGCTTACCCAGGTTTCGGCCGTGGAGGCTTTTCGCCGCTGGAAGACGGGGGAGCTTAAGACGCTGGACGAAATGAACGGGGAAATCCGTTTTTTGATCGAGCAGAGCTTGCGCGAAGGCGAGCTGCGCGTCGCGCTGGGCCCGGTTACCACCCGCTGGGTGGACGAATTGCGCCCGGCGCTGGAACGGCTGACCGATCCGATCTGCCGCGAGTACGATTTGCCGGTCACTTCGCTCAGGCTGCCCTCGACGCTGGAGTTAAACGCCGGCGCGCTGCCGCTGGATACCGGAAAGATGGTGGATTTATCGCTTTTGCAGGCCGTGGTGGACGTAACCGTGGCCTCCATTGTGGCGGCGATATTGGGCGGCAGCGGCATGGCGCTGCTGATGGCCGGGCCGGTTGGATTGGTGGTCAGCTTCGCGATTGGCTTTGTGGCCAGCCATTTGGGCACCAGCTTTGCCAAGAAGCGGCTGGGCCAGGTGCGCTTGCCCGCGTTTGTGCGGATGCTGTTTACCACAGGGGCCTTCCGGCGCAGGCTGGACGGGCTGCACGATGATTTGCAGGCGGCCATACGCACGCAACTTATGCGCTCGCTCGACCCGCCGGATGAGGCGGTCAATCACATGATCGGCGCGGTATCCCATTGCGTGGAGGATCAGCTGCGTCAACTGGCCGAACAGGCCAGGCTGATGATCCACTAAGACGCCCGGATAAACGGCTTTACAAAAAATAATGAAATAAAAATTCCAAGGAGGAAGGACAAATGCGCGCATGCGAACTGAGGAACAGCATTGGAAAACTGGGGTTTGGCTATATGCGCCTGCCCATGAAGGACGGCGCGATTGACATCGACCAGACCTGCCGCATGGCGGATGAGTTTATCGGCGCGGGCTTTACCTATTTTGATACCGCGTGGGGATACCTGGACGGAAAAAGTGAAGAGGCGTTGCGCAAAAGCGTGGTAGAACGCTATGCGCGCGACCGGTTTACCGTGGCGACGAAATTTCCCATATGGGCGGTAGAGTGCCAGGAGGACGTAGCGCGCATATTCGCCACCCAGCTCGAGCGCACCGGCGCGGGCTACTTT
>CAWVLE010000075.1:0-3352 GCA_963929805.1 uncultured Eubacteriales bacterium
CGCCAAGGTCAGTATACGCGCATACGCGCAGACGCTTGCGCGCCTGGCGGGGGTAAACCTGCGCGTGGAGGCGCCGGACGATACGGAAAAGGCGGGCTATTCTACCGTGCCGCGCTCCACGCTGCGCGCGCGAAAGCTGCTTGCGCTGGGCTGGCACCCCCGGTTCAGCCTGGAAGAAGGGCTGGCCGCCACGCTGGAAATCGCGCGCGCATGGCGCTAACGCGCCGTCAGATTCCGTCCAATATGAAAAAGCCGCGCGGGCAAACATCGCGCGGCTTAATGGTTATACCGGCCCTGGACGCTGGGGAAATTGGCGGCAAGGGCAAAACAGCGCGGGAAGCGCTATTTTTCAAAGGCCGACTTTTTAGGCAATATACACTCAAACGCCTGCTTTATCAGGTCGCGCTGGCGTTCAAAATCTTCGATGCCTTCCCGGTCGTTAAGGCAGATCATGTCGTAAGTTTGCTTTTTAATGGCCTCCAACGCGGCGGGGTTTTCGCTCTTGAGCGGGAAATACTTGCGCCCGCGCACGTCGCGGGGAATAAACTGGTTGGCGGCCAATTGCCAGTAGCGCACAATCCATTGATTCAAATCGCGCTTATCCCGGAAAGCGTGCGAGCTGGTCAGATCCAGCGCGGCGTATTCGCGCGCCCACAGCGTCTCATAGGTGGATTTTAGATAGTTGTTGGGGAAATGCGACCCCCAAAACCCGGTAAACCCTTTAAACACCAGCGAGGCGAGCGTATAGCGGTTCAGCGCGTGATAGCGGCGGTTAAACCACTTGCCAGGCGCGTCGCGCAGCGTTTTTTTGCGGTCGAAAGTGGTGTTTATAATTTCCATGTTGTTACATACGATGGCCGAAATGGAATTGCGCACGTCCACCGGGTAGGGGCACAGCACGCCGCAATCGCGCGGCAGGCCGTTTAGGAAAAAATCCTCGGCCTTCATGGGCCGGGTGATGAACATATCGTCGTTAAAATAGACAAATTGCTGCGCGAGGCCCGGTATGCGGTGCAGATTTACCTCCAGCGCGCGCGAGCTGAAGGTGGGCAGGTACTTTTCCGGCATAAACTGCGCGTGCTTTACCACGTTTAACTTGGGGCAATCGGTATTGAGCCACCGGGGCAGATGCCCCCAGGTGACGAAATGCACGCGGTTAACCCAGGGCGTAAAGGTCTCCACCGAGCGGAACCAGTACATCAGGTTATCCCAGTCCCGATAGCGTATGGCGCGCGAATCCCCAGGCGAGGCGTCCGGATTGCAGCGCGCCTTTTCGGCCTGCCAGGCCGGGTCGGAGCCATCCACCCACATGATGACAAAATCAATCGGTTTGTCCATCGATATTTCAATCCTTTCGAGATTTGCGCCGGGTCATATCCTTGCGCGCGTCCACGTACTTTAGATACACAAGCAGCGCCGCCGCGTGCCCGCCGCCCATCAGTTTGTACATGCGCCCGGGCATCCTGTCCGCGCAGCGCGCGTAGCTTTGACGGAATTCGCCGCGCTCAAGTACCGCGCGCACATAGCGCGCCTTTTGGAAAAAGCTCCATTTGCCGCGCCGTATCGACTGTATGCTTTTGGCGGCGGATTGGGCGATGCGCTCGTCGATTACCGCGCGCATCTCGTCGTTCAGCCAACCGCCCGCGGCCATGTCGCGCTCAATCTTTGCGTTGATGCGCAGATAGGTGTCAAACAGGTTGGCGTCCACCTGCTTGGTTATGCTGCCGGTTTTATAGATGACATAGCGGTAATCGCATATGTTGCTAAGTTCCATGGATTGCGCCCGGCCCAGTATATCGCAGATGAGCATGGTATCGCCCGCAAGCTTAATCTGGGTGTCGTAACGCAGCCCGCTAAGCAGCTCGGATTTGTATATCTTTGAATACAGCACGCCCAGACGCTTGCTGCTCCACAGATGCGGCAATACGCGCCCAAATTCGGCGCGCGGCACAAATTCCTCCGCGCCAGGTTCGCCGGAGCACTGGCAAAAACCCGGATCGTAATCCTTCACCAGATAAAAACGGGATACCACCATATCCGCGTCGTGTTTTTGCTGGGCTTCGAGCAGGTTTTTAAGGTAGTCCTTTTCCACATAATCGTCCGGATCCAAAAAAACGATAAAACGGCCCTGCGCCACGTCCAGCCCGGCGTTGCGCGCGCTGCCCACGCCTCCGTTGGGCTTGTGGATTACCCGAATGCGGTTATCTGCGCGCGCGTAGGCGTCGCACATTTCTCCGGAACGGTCGGGCGAACCGTCGTCGATCAATATCAATTCATAATCGGAAAAGCTTTGATTCAGCATGGATTGAACCGATCTGTCCAAGTATTTTTCTACCTTATACACCGGCGCAATTACGCTGATGGTTGGCTGCATGACGTTATCCTCCAAATGTCTTGTCGCGTATGTAATGGTTTTATTATTATAACGCCGGCGCGGGTTTGTGTCAAATTTGTGTCATTCACATGCGGTAAAAATGGGATTTAGAGGCCTGAATCGGGCGGGGACGGCGCATCCGCCTCCTCCAACCGTTCCATGGCGCGCAGTTGGCGGCTTATGGCGCGAGTGCGCACGCTGGCGCCGTCCAATTCGCTGCTCGCCTGTTCCAGGCGCTGGCGCGTCTTGTCCAGCGCGTCGCCAAAGCGCGTAAACTCCTCGCGCACGGCGCCCAGTATGCGCCATACCTCCTGGGTGCGCTTTTCCACGGCCAACGTGCGAAACCCCATCTGCAAACTGTTAAGCAGCGCGCAAAAGGTGCTGGGCCCGGCGGGGATGATCCGGTATTTGGTCTGTATTTTTTCGGCAAGCCCGGCGCGTCGCATAACCTCGGCAAACAGGCCCTCGCTGGGCAAAAACATGATGGCGAAATCGGTGGTGTAGGGCACGCGTATGTACTTGGCGCGAATCTTTGCCGCCTGTTCCATGATGGCGCGTTCCAGCGCCTGGCCGTATTTTTCGACGGCCGTCCGGTCGGCCCGGCCGGCCGCGTCGATCAGCCGCTGATAGTCCTCCTGCGGATATTTGGAATCCACGGGCAGCAACACGCTATTGGAATCTTCCTTCCCAGGCAATACGATGGCAAATTCCACGCGGTCCGTGCCGCCCGGTTCCACCGTGGTGTTTTCCCGGTATTGCCCGGCGGCCAGGTTCTGCTCGATGAGCGCGCTTAGCCGCACTTCGCCCCAAATGCCGCGCGTCTTTACCCCGGTAAGCACCCGCTTTAAATCGCCTACGCCGCTTGCCAGCGCCTGCATTTCGCCCAGCCCGCGATAGACCCGCTCCAGCTGTTGGCTCACCTGACGGAACGAATCGCTCAGCCGCTTCTCCAGCGCCGCGCCCAGCTGCTGATCCACC
>CAWVLE010000076.1:0-15854 GCA_963929805.1 uncultured Eubacteriales bacterium
GGCCTACCGCCTGGCCGCGCGGCAGGGCGACTATCCGCTGCACGTGGGCGTGACCGAGGCGGGCACGGTGGGTATGGGCAACATAAAATCGGCCATCGGCATCGGCGCGCTGCTTCTGGACGGCATTGGCGACACCATACGCGTGTCGCTTTCGGGCGACCCGGTAAACGAGGCGCGGGCGGCGCTGGATATACTGCGCGCCATTGGGCTGCGCCGCGACGCGGTGGACGTAATTTCCTGCCCGACCTGCGGGCGCACCGCCATCGCGGTGGACGAAATCGCCCAGCGCGTGCGGCGCGAAACCATGGATATCCGCCTGCCCATACGCGTGGCGGTCATGGGCTGCATCGTAAACGGGCCGGGCGAGGCGCGCGAGGCCGACCTGGGTATCGCCGGGGGCAAAGACGGAGGCGCGCTGTTTATAAAGGGCCAGCCGCCGCGCGCGGTTAAGGGCGACCTGGCCGCGGCGCTGATAGAGGAAATACGCGAGATGGCCGCGAAGGCCGGAGGGATTTCGTGAGCGAGTTGTGGGGCGAACTGTTAAAGGATATGGACGCGGAAACGGTTGCCAGCCTTTCGCTGGGCAGGGTGACCGTGTCGCGCGACGGCAAGCGGCTTGCGATACGCCTAAACGCCACGCGGCTGTTAAACGGGCGGGAGTTTGGCCAACTGCGCGAGCGCATGCGCGCGGGCTTTCGGGATATGCAGGTGAGCGTGCGGGTCAGCTATGGCGCGCTGCGCGAGGACGTGCTATCCGATATCGGGCGCTATTCCCGCTTTGTGGCCGGGCTGATTGCCGATGAAAAACCCTCCGCGATGCCCTATCTTTTCTGGAACGACGCGAAGTGGACGCTGCGCGACGGGCGGCTGCACGTATGCGTGGGCGACAAGACGGGCGCGGCCTACTTGAAAAGGCAGCGCCTGGACGCGCGCATAGAGCAGCTGATGCGCGAGCTGTTTTCCATCGAATGCTCCGTGGCGATCGACGTGGAGGGCGACGCGCAGGCGCGCATAGAGCAAATCGCGCTGCGCAGGCGCGAGGAGGAAGAGCGCATGGCGCAGCTGGCCGTGGCCGCCGAACGCAAGCGCAAAGAACAGACGGCGCGCGTGACGGGCGACGGCGCGCTGATCGGCACGGCTTTTTCCGACCCGGCCATTCCCATATCGGAATTGACCGAGGACGCCGGACGCGTGGTTTTGCTGGGCGAAATTATGAACCAGGAAATGCGCGACGTGAAAAACGGCGCTTCCAAGCTGATCTCCCTTACCATTACCGATTACACCGGTTCGGTAGCGTGCAAGGCCTTTTTGGGCGGTAAGCGGGGCGGCGACGGGGGCGAGGCGCTCAAAAAGCAGGCCGAGGAGGTACAGGCCGCGCTCAGGGAGGGCGCGTGGGTAAAACTGCGCGGCGATTACCGCTACGACGATTACAAGCGCGAAATGGTGCTGATGGTGCGCGACATGATGGCCGCGCAGGCGCCGGTGCGCGAGGATAACGCGCCTAAAAAGCGGGTGGAGCTGCATTTGCACACCCAGATGAGCGCCATGGACGCCTGCGCTTCGCCTACGGATCTGATCAACCAGGCGGCCGCGTGGGGGCATCCGGCCATCGCCATCACCGATCACGGCGTGGTGCAGGCCTTCCCCGAGGCGTTTGGCGCGGCCAAAAAGGCGGGCATCAAGCTGATCCCCGGCTGCGAAGGCTATCTGATCGACGACACCGCGCAGCTGGTCAGCCGGGCCGACGGCAGGCTTATAGAGGATACGCCCTATGTGGTGCTGGATGTGGAAACCACCGGGCTTAACACATCCACCGATTCGATTATCGAGCTGGGCGCCGTGCGCGTCGAGCGAGGCGTGGAGGTGGCCTCCATCAGCCAGCTGATTAACCCCATGCGCCCGTTGCCCGCCAAAATAACCGAAATTACCGGCATAACCGACGGCATGCTGCTGGGCATGCCCACCATAGCCGACGTTATGCCCGCCTTTGAAGAAATGTGCCGGGGCGCGGTGCTGGTGGCGCACAACGCCGCTTTCGACATGGCCTTTATCCGCCGCGCGCTTGAGGCGTCCGGGTTTTCGGCCGATTACCCCGTGCTGGACACGCTGGCCTTCGCGCGAAATTATTTTAAGGGGCTTAAAAGCTATAAGCTGGGCGCGCTGTGCAAGCATCTGGGCGTCAGCCTGAAAAACGCGCACCGCGCCGTACACGACGCGCGCGCCACTTCGCAGGTGCTGCTTGACATGCTAAGCGGCATGGTTGGCCGCGGCGTAAAGCGGCTTGACGCGCTCAACACGGCCTTTTCGGAAGACGCCGGCGGCGCCAGCTACCACATCATATTGCTGGCCGCCACGCAGCAGGGCATGACCAACCTGTACCGGCTGGTCAGCGAGGCGCACCTTAACCATTTCCACCGCACGCCCCGCCTGCCGCGCGGCCTGATACAAAAATACCGCGAAGGGCTGATTATCGGCAGCGCGTGCGAAGCGGGCGAACTGTTCCGCGCGGTGCTGGCCGGGAAAAGCGAGACGGAGCTTAAACGGATCGCCTCTTTTTACGATTACCTGGAAATTCAGCCCATAGGCAACAACGCCTTTTTGCTGCGCGAAGGAGCGGTTAAGGACGAGGAAGGCCTGCGCGCGCTCAACCGGCGCATTGTGGAGCTGGGCAGGGCCATGGGTAAACCCGTGGTGGCTACGGGCGACGTACACTTTAAGGAGCCGCGCGACGGCGCTTACCGCGCCATACTCATGGCCGCGAAGGGATTTGAGGACGCCGATTATCAGCCGCCGCTGTACTTTCGCACCACGGAGGACATGCTGGAAGAATTTGCCTACCTGGGCGAGGAAACCGCGCGGGAAGTGGTGGTCGAGGCGCCCAACCGGATCGCCGGGCAGGTGGGCAAGCTGCGCGTGTTTATCGAGCACCCGGAGGGCAAGGAGACCTTTCAGCCATTTTGGGATTTTGCCGAGGACGATATCCGCAACCTGTCGGAGGGGCGCGCCCGCGAAATATACGGCGACCCGCTGCCGGACATCGTGCGCGCGCGGCTGGATAAGGAACTGGGCTCGATTATCGGGTACGGATTTTCCACGCTGTACGACATCGCGGTCAAGCTGGTAAGCAAGTCGCTTTCGGACGGCTATATCGTGGGCTCGCGCGGCTCGGTGGGCTCCTCCTTTGTGGCCAACATGACCGGAATTACCGAGGTAAACGCGCTGCCGCCCCATTACGTGTGCCCATCGTGCAAACATTCGGAATTTGACGTGCCCGAAGGGTACGCCTGCGGGCTGGACCTGCCCGAGAAGGCCTGTCCGGTTTGCGGCGCGAATATGAAGCGCGACGGGTTCAACATACCGTTCGAGGTGTTTTTGGGCTTTAAGGGAGACAAGGTGCCCGATATTGACCTGAACTTTTCCGGCGAGTACCAGCCGGTGGCCCACGCCTATGTAAAGGAGCTTTTCGGCGCGGAAAACGTGTTCCGCGCCGGCACGATCGGCACCGTGGCTGAAAAGACCGCCTACGGATACGTGCTTAAATACCTGGAGGAGCGCGGCCTGAGCGCCACCAACGCCGAAAAGGAGCGCCTGGCGCGCGGCTGCACGGGCGTTAAGCGCACCACCGGCCAGCACCCCGCCGGCATGGTGGTGCTGCCCAAAGACTACGAAATATATCAGTTTACGCCCATCCAGCACCCGGCCGACGACATGGACAGCGATACGATTACGACCCACTTTGATTTCAGCTCCATGCACGACGTGCTGGTAAAGCTGGACATACTGGGGCACGACGATCCCACCATGCTCAAAAAGCTGCAGGATCTGACCGGAATCGCGCCCCAGAAAGTGCCGCTGGACGACCCGGCCGCCTTTGGCAAGATCCTTTCGCTGTTTACCAGCCCCGAGGCGCTGGGCGTAACCGCCGAGCAGATCGGCGTGCCCACCGGCACGCTGGGCATACCCGAATTTGGCACGCGGTTTGTGCGCCAGATGCTGGTGGATACCCAGCCCAGCACCATGGAGGAACTGATCCGCATTTCCGGGCTTTCGCACGGCACGGACGTGTGGCTGGGCAACGCGCAGGATATTATCAAGGCGGGCATCGCGCCGCTTAGCAAGTGCATCTGCACGCGCGACGACATCATGAACCAGCTGATCGAATGGGGCGTGGAAAGCAAAATGGCCTTTACCACCATGGAATCGGTGCGCAAGGGCCGCGGGCTGAAACCCGAAATGGAGCAGGCCATGCGCGAACACGATACGCCCGAATGGTTTATCGATTCGTGCAAAAAGATAAAATACATGTTTCCCAAGGCGCACGCGGTCGCCTATGTGGTCATGGCGCTGCGTATCGCCTATTTCAAGGTGTTTTATCCGGTGGAGTACTACGCGTGTTATTTAAAGCGCAACGCGGAGGATTTTGACGGCGCGCGCATGGTGGCCCCGCTGGAGAGCATACGCCTTATGCAAAAGGAGCTTGCCGCGCTGGACAAGGCCGAACGCGACAAAAAAGAGGGCGAGGCCGGCATGCTGGAAATTCTGGTGGAAATGCTATGCCGAGGCATAAAGCTTGAGCCGGTATCGCTCTACCGGTCGGACGCGGAGGAATTTATCGTGCTGGATAAGACGCACATTCTGCCGCCGCTCAGCTCGCTGAGCGGGTTGGGCCTGAACGCGGCCAAAAACCTGTGCGAGGCGCGCGCGGCCGGCCCGTTTATATCGCAGGAGGACATGGTGCGCCGAAAGGTGGCCCGCTCGGTTGTGGATATCCTGCGCGCGGCGGGCGCGTTGGGCGATATGCCCGCTACCAGCCAGGTAAGCCTGTTTGATATGGGATAGGTTGGGAACCGCAGGCGCGGTTTATCCGTCTTAGTATCAAAAGCGTATTAGGCGAGTGTAAAATATATGGGAGGACAAAGACATGAAGCGTATTGCTGTGGCGGCGCTGGCGTTTGCTATCTGCCTTGTTACGTTTCCGGCGTTTGCACAGGGACGCAGCATGGCGTTGGAGATTGACTCGGGTTATGTGCTGATTTCATCGGAGGGGGCGGAACTGACCAAGCCGGGCGAATACGCCTATATACAGCCGGCTTCTCAGGACGATACGCAGGGCGAGAACACGCTGTTTATCGCCCGGCCCGCCTATGACGAGACTTCAAGCGACCTGTATCTTTTGATGGACAACGACGGCAAAGCGCTGACCGAACCGGTATACGACTATCTGTACGAAGAAAACGGCATGATTTATTTTACCCAGAACCGGTTGCAGGGCGTAATGGACCGCGACCTGAACGTGGTGGTGCCGGCCGAATACACCGCGCTGGCGCCCAACGGCGAGGGCGGATATCTGGCGCTCAATTCCGATCCGTACGACGACCGGCCGGACGGCGTATATTTTATCGACGCGCAGGGCGCTGAAACCGCCACCGGCGTGAGCGTGCTGTACGGGCTGGGCGTGTTCTCCGACGGGCTTATGCCGGCGATCGCGGCGGATACGTCGCGCATGGGCTGCCTGGACACGCGCGGCAACTGGGCCATACAGCCCCAGTTTGATTACGTGGGGCCGTTTGCCGCGGGGCGCGCGGAGGCCACGCTGGATAGCGGGTGCGGGCTGATCGACACGGGCGGCAACTGGCTGGTGACGCCCAAATATAATTACATCAGCACAAACGGCTCCACGACGGGCAACGGCGGCGGCAATATGATTATCGCGCTGAGCAACGAAGGCACGGTCGAACTGATCGACAGCACGGATTATCACGTGAAAAAGACCTTCAGAGGGCATAACCTGTCCATAAGCGCGTACTTCGATATGGATTACGCCATTTTGTATACCGACGACGTCATCACTTTGATAGACGCCGAGGGCGAAGAGGTGCTCTCCACCGTTTCACAGGGCTATATCGACCTGTGGAGCGACATGAACGGGCGCGCCATTGTGCGACGCGCGGCATGGGGCGAAAACTGCGTATACCTTTGCGCGCTGACGGGCGAAGACGTCGCCGGGCCCTATCGCGACATCTCCTATCTGTGCAACCAGGACGGCCGGGCCTATTTTACGGTGTCCGATTTTGAGGTGCACGTAAACGAGGGGGAAGGCGGCTGGCAGGAGCTGTGGGAGGTGGACGGCACGCGCAAAATGGGCGTGATCGACCAGGACGGCAACACGGTCATCGAGATGGGCGCATACAGCCGCATTGAATCGCTGGGCGGCGGTTTCCTGATGGTTCAAACCGCTAACGAGCGCGGCATCGTGGATTTGCAAAACAATTACCTGGCGCGCTATTCCATCGAATAATCGGGGCGCGCGCCCTGCTTCCCGCGCCTGTTTTGGGCGCGGGATTATTAATTATTCCCGCAAAAGTCTTACACAGGTTGTATTCTCTGGAGCATTGTGGTATAATATTTCGCGATTGATGCAAAAGTGCGCGGGCCTGAGACGGGCCGGGCGCACTTCGACGCTTCAGTTTAGGATTGAAATTGAAGGTGTTTTATTGCCCAAACAGGTATCCCCGCTTGGCCGGGCCGAGGCGGACGCGCGCAGAGAAGCCGAAAAATGTGGATACGAATTAATTGATGTCGAGCTGGTTAAGGAGTCAACCGGCCGCTTTTTGCGCTTTTATATAGATAAAGAGGGCGGCGTTTCGCTGGATGATTGCGAATCTTACCATCGCCGCATACAGCCCCTGATGGAAAACATCGATTACGATTATATGGAGGTCTCCTCCCCGGGCGCGGACCGGCCGCTGAAAACCGAACGCGATTTTGAGCGGGCCGTGGGCCAGATGGTCGAGGTGCGCCTTTACAGGCCGGTAAACGGCGTAAAGGTGTTCACCGGCGAACTGGCCGGGCTGGAAAACGGGCGCGTCAACATCGTGGACGCGGAGGGGACCGGGCTTTCATTTGAACGCAAACAGGTGGCGCTGGTCAAGCTGTTTATCGACTTTGACGAGAGCGACCTTGAGGACGATATCCCATATGACGGGGAGGAGTGAACAGGCATGGGAGGAAATATCGATTCCAGCGAATTCATCAGCGCGCTGGAGGCGCTCGCCAAGGAGCGCCGCATTAACAAAGAGGTGCTGTTCAGCGCGATTGAGTCGGCGCTGATCTCCGCCTATAAAAAGAACTTTGGCAAGAGCGCCAACGTACGCGCCACCATCGACCGCGAAAAGGGCACCGTGGAGGTGTTCGCCCGCAAGACGGTGGTTTGCGAGGTAAACGATCCTCAAACCGAAATCAGCCTGGAGGACGCGCGCGCCATCCATCCCAAATACGAGGTGGGCGACCTGGCCGAGCTGCGCGCCACGCCGCGCGATTTTGGCCGCATCGCCGCGCAGACCGCCAAGCAGGTTGTCGTGCAGCATATCCGCGAGGCTGAGCGCGGCGTAATCTACGAAGAATACATCGAAAAGGAAAACGAAATCCTTACCGCCATCGTTGAGCGGGTGGAAAACCGCCAGGTGTATGTGGAACTGGGCCGCACCGAAGGCCTGCTCGAGCCCGCCCAGCAGATGCCGGGCGAGGAATACGCGGTAAACGACCGGCTGAAGGTGTATGTGCTGGAGGTAAATAAGTTAAGCCGCGGGCCGCAGGTAATGGTGTCGCGCACCCATCCGGGGCTGGTAAAACGCCTGTTCGAAATCGAGGTGCCCGAAATCCGCAGCGGCATCGTGCAGATAAAGTCCATCGCGCGCGAGGCCGGATACCGCACAAAAATGGCGGTGTATTCCACCGACCAGATGATCGACGCGGTGGGTTCGTGCGTGGGCCCGCGCGGCATGCGCGTGGAAAACGTAGTCTCCGAACTGAAGACCGAAAAAATCGATATCATCAAGTGGTCGGCCGACCCGGCCGAATATATCGCCAACGCGCTTAATCCGGCGCGCGTAATCAGCGTGTTTGTGGCCGAAAAAGACAAGGCCGCGCGCGTGATCGTGCCCGATAACCAGCTATCGCTGGCCATCGGGAAGGAAGGCCAGAACGCGCGGCTGGCCGCCAAGCTGACCGGCTGGAAAATTGACATCAAGGGCCAGAGCCAGGTGGAACAGCTGGTGGAGGAGGCTGGAGAGTAATTGCTCAAACAACGCAAGGTGCCGCTGCGCAAGTGCGTGGGCTGCCACGAAATGAAGCCCAAAAAAGAATTGGTGCGCGTGGTGAAATCGCCCCAGGGCGCGATCAGCCTGGACAGGACGGGCAAATCGCCGGGCCGGGGCGCGTATGTATGCCCGGATATGGAATGCCTTAAAAAGGCCCAGAAGAGCCGCGGGCTGGAACGCGCGCTGGAAACCGCCATAGACCCGGCGGTATACGAGGCGCTGCTCGCGCAGATGGAGGGCGGCCAATGACCGCGCGCGCGCTGAACATGCTGGGCCTGTGCGCCCGCTCCGGCGGGCTGGTAAGCGGCGAGGCGGCGGTGGAACAGGCCGTAAAGCGGGGCGGCGCAAAGCTGGCGCTTGTGGACGCCGGCGCTTCCGCCCGCAGCAAAAAAGCCATGCGCGACGCGTGCGCCTTTGCGGGGGCCGCCCTGTTCGAGGCGCCCGCCGGCGCCATCGGCCAGGCCGTGGGCCGCGCCGGGCGCATGGCCGTGGCGGTTACCGATGCGCGCTTCGCCGGGCGCATAGCGCAGCTGTGCGTGCAGGCGGGCTTTGAAGCGATGTGCGCCCAGACGGGCTTTCAATAAATTTCAGACGATTTTCAGGACACAGATGTGATTGCGGGGGTGCGTTTAGGGAATGACCAAAGTCAGGGTGCAGGATGCTACCAAAGAGCTTAACGCGGGGGCCGGAAGGCTTTTGGAAACGGTGGGCAAGTCTCGCCGCCAGGCGTCGGAGCTGCTTTCGTCGCTCAGAAAGATGGGCGACCAGCTGAACCGGCTGGAGAAAGAGCGCGCCGATCAGCAGGAGCGGGAGGCGCTTCAGCGCCAGTATGAACAGGCGGCTACCTTTATGACCGCCTATTCTACCGAGCAGGTGCCCGAACCGGCAAAGGAACCTGCAAAGCAGCTCCCTAAAGAGGCGCCAGCAACACAGGAAAAACACAGCGAAGCGCCCCAGGCGGCGCCCGAACATAAGGCGCCGGACGCCGCGCCGGCCGCTGCCGAGCCGGCCGCCAGCGCGCAACCGGCCGCTCAGGCGGCCCCTGCGAAGGAAGCGCAGCCGGCGGCCGCCCGTCAGGACGCCGCGCCGCAGGCGCCTGCCGCGCAGGAGGATAAACAGCCGCGCCCCGCGCAGCCGCGCGTGCAAAACGCGCAGCCGCGTCCGGCAGCCCCTTACGGCCGACCGGCGCAACCGGCGCAGGGAACGGCCGCGCCAAACGCCGCGCAGCCGCGCCCGGCGGCTCCTTACGGCCGTCCGGCACAGCCGGGCCAGGGCGGCGGGTATGGCCGTCCAGCGCAACAGGGCGGCGGGTATGGCCGTCCGGCGCAGCCGGGCCAGGGCGGCGGATACGGCCGTCCGGGTTCGGGCGCGCCTTCGTCGCGTCCGGGCGCGCGTCCGGGCATGGGCGGAACGGGCGGCATGCGGGGCGGCTTTGGCCGCAAATCCGCGCCGGAGCTTACGCCCACCATTGAAAAGGAACGCGTATCCAACTACGATCCCAATAAAAAGCAGTACGTGCGCCAGAACGACCCCGAGCGCAACGCCAACCGCAACCGCCGTCAGGCCGCGCGCAACAACGGCAGCATGCTAGGCGACGACGAATTTGTGCGCGGCAAGCGCAAGAAGAAGTCCAGCCAGCAAAACGCCTTTAAGCCCGAACCGGTAAAGATCGAAAAGGCGTATATGACGGCCGAGACCATTACGGTGAAGGACTTGACCGAGCGTATCGGCAAGCCGGCCGGCGAGATTATCAAAAAGCTGTTGCTGCTGGGCATCATGGCCACGATTAACAACGAGCTGGATTTCGACACCGCGCAGTTGGTGTGCAACGAGTTTGGCGTCGAGCTGGAAATGAAGCTGGACAAAACCGCCGAGGATACCCTGCAGGAAGAGGATTTTGCCGACGACGAGGCCGATCTGCGCCCGCGCGCGCCGGTGGTTACCATCATGGGCCACGTGGACCACGGCAAGACCAGCCTGCTCGACTACATCCGCAAGACCAAGGTGACCGCCAGCGAGGCGGGCGGCATTACCCAGCACATCGGCGCGTATACGGTTAAGGTAAACGATCAGAAGATCACCTTCCTGGATACCCCCGGCCACGAGGCCTTTACCGCGATGCGCGCGCGCGGCGCGCAGGCCACCGACATCGCCGTGCTGGTGGTGGCGGCCGACGACGGCGTAATGCCCCAGACCATCGAGGCGATTAACCACGCCAAGGCCGCCGACGTGCCGGTGATCGTGGCCATCAACAAGATGGATAAGCCCGAGGCCAACGCCGAGCGCATCCGGCAGGAACTGACTGAGTATAACCTGGTGGCCGAGGAATGGGGCGGCGACACCATCATGGTGCCGGTTTCGGCGCTGACCGGCGAAAACGTGGACCAGCTTTTGGAAATGATACTGCTGGTCGCGGAAATGCAGAATTATCGCGCCAACCCCAACCGCAAGGCGCGCGGCATCATCATTGAGGCGCGATTGGATAAGAACCGCGGCCCGGTGGCCACGGTGCTGATTAAGAACGGCACGCTGCGCGTCAGCGATACCATCGTGGCCGGCACGTCCTACGGCCGCGTGCGCGCCATGGTCAACGACCGGGGCGAGCGCGTGAAGGAGGCCGGGCCCTCCGAACCGGTGGAGGTTGTCGGGTTTAACGACGTGCCCGACGCGGGCGACGTGATGAGCGCGGTGGACGACGACCGTCTCAGCCGTCAGGTGGCCGAGGAGCGCAAGGATAAACTGCGCGCCGCGCTGATTAAGAGCAAGACGCAGACCACGCTGGACGATCTGTTCAGCCAGATTTCGGCCGGCCAGGTCAAGGAGTTGAACCTGATTATCAAGGCCGACGTGCAGGGCTCGGTGGAGGCGGTAAAGCAGTCGCTGGAAAAGCTGTCCAACGACGAGGTGCGCGTGCGCGCCATTCACGGCGGCGTGGGCGCGATTACCGAAACCGACATCATGCTGGCCTCGGCCTCGAACGCCATCGTCATCGGCTTTAACGTGCGCCATGATAACGCCGTGCGCGAAATCGCCGAGCGCGAAAAGGTGGACGTGCGGCTCTACCGCGTAATCTACAACGCGATTGAGGACGTGCAAAACGCCATGAAAGGCCTGCTGGCGCCCAAGTTTAAAGAGGTCATTCTGGGCCGCGCGGAGGTACGCCAGACCTTCCGCGTGACCGGCGTGGGCCTGGTGGCCGGCAGCTACGTGCTGGACGGCAAAATCGTGCGCAACGCGCAGGCCAGGGTGCTGCGCGACAACGTGGTGGTGCAGGAGGACAAAATCGATTCGCTGCGCCGCTTTAAGGACGACGCCCGCGAAGTGGCGGCCGGCTATGAATGCGGTATCGGGCTGGAAAAGTTTGCCGACATCAAGGAAGGCGACGTCATAGAATGCTTTGAAATGGAACAGATTCAGTCCTGACGGGCATAATAATTCCGGCGGGCGGCTGGTGCAGGACATCGCCGCCCGCCGCTTTAGTAGGCGCAGGTTTTGCCGCGATTCACTTAATGGACGCTCGTCCCCGATGGGGGAACTTAAGGAGGAAAAATGGCTTTTGACCGCATAGACCGCATTTCGGAAGAAGTGCGCAGGGAATTGGATAAAATTATCCGCGACGAGCTGAGCGACCCGCGCGTGGGCGGCACCTATTCGATTGTGCGCGCCGACGTTACGCGCGATTTGCGCTACTGCAAGGTGCGGGTGAGCATTTTGGAAAAAGAGCGGCGCGAGGGCATGATGGCCGCGCTCAAGGGCGCGTCCGGGTTTATCCGGCGCGAATTGGGCCACAGGATGGACCTGCGCTATACGCCCGAGCTGATCTTTGAACTGGATACCAACATCGAATACGCCGACCACATCAACCGGCTGTTAAAGGAGAACGGGCATGACGGCGGCGATAGATGAGCTTGCGCGCGCCCTTTTGGCGCATAAGCGCGTGGCGGTAATCGCGCACGTTTCGCCCGACGGGGATACGCTGGGCTCTTCGCTGGCCATTGCGCGCGCGCTTGAGCGGCGCGGAGTTGAGGCGCGGGTGACGTGTCACGACGCGCCGCCCGCCATGTACGCCTTTTTGCCGGGCGTCGAACGGGTGGTAAAGCCGGATGAATTGGGCTTTAAAGCGGATATGGCGTTTTTTGTGGACGTATCCGCGCCCGACCGCGCGGGCGACGCGTTGCGGCTGGCCCAGGGCGTGGACAGCGCGCTGATCGACCACCACGCGACCAACCCGCTGTTTTGTCCGCTGTGCGTGGTGCGCGAGCGCGCCGCATCCACGGGCGAAATGGCGCTGGAACTGATCCGCGCGCTGGGCGTGGAGCCCGACCGTGAAATGGGCGTGCTGCTCTACGCCGCCATTGCGACCGACACGGGCAATTTCAGCTACAGCAACACCACGCCCGAGGCGCTGCGCGCGGTGGCGGACCTGATTTCGGGCGGGCTGGATATAGACCGCTATAACCGGCTGCTGTTCCGCACGCGCTCGCTGGGCCGCACCCGTTTAATCGGCTGGGGGCTGAGCCGCATGCGTTTTGCGTGCGAGGGACGCCTGGCCTACGTGGTGCTTACGCCGGAGGCGTTTGCGCAGTGCGAGGCGAGCCGCGCCGACACCGAAGGGCTGGTGAATTTTCTGATAGAAACCCAGGGCGTGGAGGCGGCTTTCCTGGCCGAGGAACGGCCGGGCGCGCTGAAGGTCTCCATGCGCTCGCTTGAGCGGGTGGACGTGGCGCGGGTGGCCGCGGGCCTGGGCGGCGGCGGACATGCGCGCGCCGCGGGCGTTACGCTTAATTGCCCGCCCGGCGAGGCGCTGGAGCGGATTTTAGACGCGCTAAAAGGCGCGATTGAGGAGCAACCATAACCATGGACGGTTTTTTGAATATGCTTAAACCGCCGGGGATGACTTCGTCGGACGCGGTGCTTTTTGTCAGGCGGCGCCTGCCGCGCGGCACGCGCGTGGGCCATGGCGGGACGCTTGACCCGGAAGCGGCCGGGGTGCTGCCGGTATGCGTCGGCCGCGCGACCCGGCTGTTTGATTATATTGTGGATAAGAAAAAGCGCTATCTGGCCGAACTGTGCCTGGGCGTGGAAACCGACACCCAGGACGCCACCGGCCGCGCGCTGAGCGTAAAAGACGTAAACGTAACGCGCGCGCAAATCGAGGCCGCGCTGCGCGCGCTGACCGGGCGGATCGAGCAGGCGCCGCCCGCCTATTCGGCCATCAAACGCGATGGAAAGCGCATGTACGAATTGGCGCGGCGGGGCCAGGCGGTGGAATTGGCGCCGCGCCGCGTTACGGTGGAAGCGCTTACCTATCTGCGCCCCAGCGGCCAGGGGCGGCATATGATTCAGGTGGATTGCGGCAAGGGCGTGTATGTGCGCACGCTGATGCACGACGCGGGCCGCCTGCTGGGCTGCGGCGGCCACATGTCCTTTTTATTGCGTACCCGCGCGGGCATTTTTGACATTGAGCAGGCCGTTACGCCCGAGGAGATAGACGCGTGCGCCGATATTGCCTCCTGCCTGACGCCCATGGACGCGCCGCTTGAATACATGGCGCGCGCCGACGTAGGCGCGCAGCATGAAAAGACCGTAAAAAACGGAAACCCCATAAAGCCGCAGTGGCTTGAGCGGCCCCATTGCGCGCCGGCCGGTGGGGAAAACCTGCGCGTGTATGTGGGCGGCCGCTTCGCGGGCGTGGCGCAGGCGTGCGCGGATGGATCGCTGCGCTTTAAGGCCATGCTGCTCGGCGGCCAATGAGCGCGCCCGGGCCGCCTTTTCAGTTTTTTGCGGAGGACGGATTTTCTTCATGCTGATACTAACGGATGCGGGGCAGTACGCGCTTGGGCCTTCGGTTGTGGCGCTGGGCAAGTTTGACGGCGTGCATATCGGGCACGCGCGCCTGCTGTCGGCGACCGCGCGTCTGGCCGCCCAACTGGGCGCAAAATCGGTTGCGGTTACCTTTGACCGGCACCCGATGGAGCTTTTTATGCCGCAGCGCGCGCCGCGCGCGTTGGCCGCGCGCGCGGAAAAACAGGCGCTGATCGAGCGGCTGGGCGTCGACGTAATGATCGAAAACCGCTTTACCGCCCAGTTTGCCGCCATGGAGCCGGAAGAATTCCTGGATAATCTGTGCGCGGCGCTGCGCCCGGCGGCCATCGTGCTGGGCCACAGGTGCAGCTTCGGCCGGGGCGGCCGGGGCGACGCGCGCATGATACAGGATCGGGCCGCGTCTTTGGGCTACCGCGCGCTGATCGAGCCGCCGGTGCGCTTTATGGGCGAGGAGGTATCCTCCACGCGCATTCGCCAGTTGTTGGCGGACGGCATGGTAGAGCGCGCCAACGGCATGCTGGGCCGGGCGTATCGATTGACGTGCGCGCCGCGGGCGGACGCGCTTAAACTGCCCGAAAAAATGTGCTGGCCGGGCGATGGGCCGTATACGGTGCGGCTTGGCCCGGACGCGGGCCGCGTGCGTGCGCGCGTGGCCGCCGGATGCGTATATATAAAAGGTATGGAATTTAACGGCGAAAGCGACGTGTATTTTGAAAAGGAAGGGCCATGAACGACTGGGCGAAAAAATGGACGCGCCGCCTTGGCGGGGCCGGGATGGCGCTGCTGTTGGCGGCTTTGGCGGCTTGCGGCGCGGCGCGCGCGCAGGAAGATGCGGCGCAAACCGGGAATGAGGCACAGATTGAATACCAGTACGGACCGTGGAGCGAGTGGTCGCTCGAGGCGGTGGAGCCGGCCGGGGATATCGAGGTCCAGACGCGCCAGGCCCGGGAACTGACCATGAAGACGGTTTACGCCTATTCGCGCTTTGCCTACCAGGGCGAGGCGGGCATGCAGTACGCGCCATGCGAGGTAGAGGGCGTTGAAGGCCAGTGGCAAAGCGAAACGGTAGACCAGCCCAAGGCGGTATCGGGCGAAGCGGACGGCGTAATACGCTATGAGGGCGACTGGTTTAACCAGTCCGAAGGGCAGGCTATCGCGCAGGAAAAGGCGGTAACCCAGTACCGTTACCGCGCGCGCAGCCGGGTGTTGGCCCGGTTTGAACAGAGCGATCTGCTGATGGGCGTGGGCGACAGCGTTCAGATGGCGCCGCAGTTGGGCGCGGGCGTGGACGCGCAACGGCTTGAGCTTAAGACGCTGGACGAATCGGTGGCGGAGGTGGACGCGCAGGGCCAGCTCAGCGCGCGCGCGGCCGGCCAGACCGCGCTGGTGGCGCTGATAGACGGCGAGGAAGCCGCGCGCGTCGATATCGTGGTGGGCACGCGGCAGACAGGCATCGAAGAAGGAATCTACGCGCTGCGCCTTTGCGATACCGGCGAATATATGGCCTGCGCGCAGGATGAATACGAAACGGGCACGCCGCTTAATCTGGTCACGCCGGAGGACGACGGGCAATGCCCGGTGTTCTGGGTAAAAAACGTGGCGGAAGAATCGCTGCGCTTTCAGGCCCCGACGGCAAGGCTGACCTACGTAACCATTCGCTGCGACGGGAAAGAGCCCGCGGCCGGGCAGGGGCTAAAGCTTGCGTATAAAACCGAGCGCAAATCCCAGTTTTTTCAGGTGTACAGGCTAAGCACGGGCGAGATGATCGTCGTGGTAAACGCCGATAAAACGCTGGCGCTATGCGCGGTGGACGACGGGCAGGGCGGCCGCAGCGTGGGCCTGGCCCGGCTGGACTTGAGCGACCGGAATTTTTACTGGAAATTGCTGGGCACAAGCGACGAGGACGCGCAAAGCGCGGTGTGGATTTTG
>CAWVLE010000077.1:0-7933 GCA_963929805.1 uncultured Eubacteriales bacterium
TTTGATCGACGGCGGACGCGGCCAGCTAAACGAGGCCCAGCGCGCCATGCACGAACAGGGCGTGGACATCCCCATGTTTGGCCTGGCCAAGCGCATAGAGGAAATCGTGCTGCCCGATTGCGAAGAGACGCTGCTGCTGGACCGGCACAGCGAGGCGCTGCACCTTATCCAGCGGCTGCGCGACGAGGCGCACCGTTTCGGCATTACCCACCATAGAAAGCTGCGCGCGAAGCACGCCATCGCGTCCTCTCTGGACGCCATTGCGGGCGTAGGCCCGCAAAAAAAGAAGGCGCTGCTCAAACACTTTCGCACCATCGAATCTATAAAGCAGGCCGGCGTGGAGGAGCTTTGCCAGGCGGAAGGGATCGGCCCCGCGCTGGCCGAGACGATACACGCGCATTTTCACGCCGCGCAGACCCAATCCGATACCCCGTAGCGCGCGGCGCAATGATTTATACAAAAGAAAAATACGAGCGGGAGGATGAGATATGAACCTGGAAAAGATGGACCGGTTGATCGACGCCTGGCGGGACGAAATATTTGAGCGGCTTAAGGGCTGGATTGCAATCCCCAGCGTAAACGCGCCGCGCTCGGCGGAAAACGCGCCCTTTGGCGAGCAGGTGCGCCGCATGCTGGATCTGTTTTTAAGCGACGCGCGCGCGCTGGGCTTTGAGGCGGAGGAATTTGACGGCTATTGCGCGCACGCGCTTTTAGGGCGCGGCGAGCGCAACATGGGCATATTGGCGCATCTGGACGTGGTGCCCGCGGGCGACGGCTGGACCACGCCCCCTTTTGAGGGCGTGCTCAAAGACGGCCGTTTCTACGGACGCGGCGCGATGGACGACAAGGGCCCGGCCATGGCCGCGCTATACGCCATGCGCGCGGTGCGCGAGGCCGGCATTGCGCTGCGCGACGGCGTGCGGTTGATCGTGGGCTGCGACGAGGAAACCGGCATGACCGATATGCGCCATTACGCGCAGGTGGCCTCGCTGCCCGATTACGGGTTTTCGCCTGACGCGGAATACCCGCTGATCAATATCGAAAAGGGCGGGCTGAACCTGGAACTGTCGGCGGCCGCGCCATGCGATGAAAAATCCGCGCTGCCGGTATTTGAAATGTGGGCGGGCGAGCGCGTAAACGTGGTGCCCGGCGTGGCCAGCGCGCTCGTGGGCACGGACGACGTGCCCGCGCTTAACGCCCGCCTGGAACAGATCGCGCGCGCGCACGAAAACTTTTCGCTTTGCGCGAAAGAGGAAGGCTGCGGCCGCGCGCGCATTACCGCTACGGGCGTGGGCGCGCACGCGTCCATGCCGCATCTGGGCGTCAACGCGGCCGGTATGCTGCTCATCGCGCTGAGCGAACTGGGCGCGGGCGGCGAATCTTTCCGCGGCGCGGCCGGCGCGCTGGCCCGGAAACTGGGCATGGAGCACGACGGGACCAGGCTGGGCATACGCATAAGCGATTCGCTCAGCGGCGCGCTTACCTGCAATCTGGGCATTTTGCGCTATGACGGGCTGACGCTTCGCGCGCGGCTGGATATTCGCTATCCCATCAGCGCCGACGAACAGACCATGTGCGGACAGGCCGCCATGGCGCTGCGCGACACGCCCATATCGATAAGGCACGCGGGCGGCCATACGCCGCTGCACGTGCCGGCCGAATCCGACGTAGTGCGCAAACTGCTGGCGGTCTATCACGAGCAGACCGGGCTGGAGCCCAAAGCGCTGGCCATTGGCGGCGGCACTTATTCGCGCATGATGCCCAACACGGTGGGCTTTGGCATTAATTTCCCGGGCGACACCGATACCTGCCATATGCCGGACGAGTACGTAATCGTTGAAAAATTCATGACCAGCGTACACATCATGGCGCACAGCATCGTGCGCCTGGCGGGCGAGGAATAAAAATCGGGTAAATTTCCAATATATGTATAAACGGACCGGCGGCGGCGCATGCTTTATGCAGCCAGTCCGTTTATTTTGCCAATATATGGCGATTGTGGAAGCAATCGGAACGGTTCGACCAGTTTCGCCGTCTAATGGTAAGTCTGGAAATAAAAACCGATTTGTGGAGGTACACTATGCAGTTAAAAGCCATACGACGCCTGTGCGGCGCGCTTCTTGCGTTCCTCCTGCTATTTTCCGGCGTGCCGGCGCGCGCGTGGTGGATATTTTCCGCGCCTTCGTCCGAGCCGGCCTCCGCGCCGGCCGTTACGCCTACGCCCGTGCCCGAGCCCGTCGATGTTTCCACACAGGAAAGCGCCACGCTGCGCGTGAAGCTTTTGTCGCTGGGCACGCCCGCGGCGCTGGGCATCACGCTGGCCGGCGTCTATACGGTGGAAAGCGACAAGGGCTTCCGCTTCGCGCGGGACACCCAATTAAGCGTCGCGGCGGATGGGGAAAACCTGTTGCTCACTTGCGGCGGGCTGACCATTGACATGGGTACTTCGCTCACCTTTACGCGTCACAGCAGCGACGGGGACGAGAACGGCTTCTACATCCACGAAAACGAACGCAATACCATATATAACGGGGATTTGCAATTGACCGCCCAAAACGGCGCGATTGAAAGCGTGCTTTATATCGACGTGGAGGAGTACCTCTACGGCGTAGTGCCCTATGAGATGAGCGATTCCTTCCCGATTGAGGCGCTGAAGGCGCAGGCCGTCGCGGCGCGCACCTATGCCATGAGCCGAAAGGCGGCCGCGGGGACGCGCGCATACGACGTGGTGGATACCACCGCCGACCAGGTGTTTCGCGGCTATAACGGCGATTACGAAAACGCCATTTTGGCTGTGGACGAAACGCGCGGCGTGGTGGGCCGGTATAACGACCAGTATGCCACCTGCTATTTCTCGGCCAGCAACGGCGGCCAGACCGCGTTGCCCGGCCAGATCTGGGGCTATGAGGGCGATTACGGCTATCTGGACGTGCGCGATGACCCGTACGACGTGGAAAACCCCGCCAGCGTGGTTAAGCGCCTGAGCATATCTGCGGACGGCGCTTCCGTTCAGGAGGAGATCGCCGCCCGGCTTAAATCGGCGCTGACCGAGGCCATGGCGGCGCAGGGGCTCAGCGACGAGGTATCCGATATCACCCTGCGCAGCATTGAAAATATCGAGCCGGTGGAGCCGCTCTTTGACGAGGGCAACCGCATGTACAGCAAGCTGCGCTTTACGCTGCTGGTAAGCGGCGTGCGCGCCGCCGAAGACGGAACCAGGCAAGCGGAAGAAGTGCAAACCCCGCTTACCGTGGATCTGGATTTTTACGGCGACCTGAAGGAGAACTTTGGGCTGAAGATTAACGGCTCGGATTGGGAACTGGTCACCGTCGCGCAGACCCTGGACGAGGAAACCGGCGAGGTGACCGGCTTTACGATTGAATCGCGCCGGTTTGGCCACGGGGTGGGCCTCAGCCAGCGCGGCGCGCAGCAGATGGCCGGCGAATACGGCATGGATTGGCTGGAGATACTGGCCTTTTACTATCCGGGCATGCAGCTGGTTAGAATGGATTATCAGCGCGCCGGGCTCAAGCCGCTGGAGGATCTGCCCGCGTCGGTGGGATACGCCCGCGCGAAACCCACGCCCGCGCCTACGCCCGCGCCGTTGCGCGCGCTTAACGACGGGGAATACTACGCCCGCGTCAAGCTGGCCAGCCGCGCTTCCACGCTGAACGTGCGCGCGGAGCCCAGCACCCAGGCAAGCGTCGTGGACGCGCTCCAATACGATCAGCGCGTGATCGTAATGGACGTGACCGAAGACGGCTGGGCGCATATCCACACAACCGAGGTGGAAGGCTACGTATCCGGCGAATACCTGGAAAAGGAATAGGCGCGCGTAAGGACAGACGATTAGGGGATGCCGGCCTTCTTAAAGGCGCGTGGGAGAATTTGATAAAAGCGCCCGCGCCGCTTTAATTACGCCGCATCCCCTTATTGAATTCTTTACCTTAATCCGCTATAATAGGCGTATGTTGAACAAATTTGTATTTCGCAATTTTGCCTTCAGGCGTCTTATATTTTGCGTCGCGGCGTTGCTTCTGCTGGTCGCGGCCCAGGCGGTTCCCCGTGCGCAGGCGCAGGCCGCCTTTGAAAATGCCATAGAGATCAACCTGTCGGATCGCCCCACCGCCGATTTGTCGCAGGGTCCGGTTGTGTTTTCATTTACCGCGCCCACCAATAACCAGTATTGCTTTAAAAGTTTTGGCGGAACCGAAGTATCGGGCGCTCTGTATATGGAAAATTCCGATCAGGTGGTCGCCTCGGGCGGAGGGTTTGAATTTAGCGCGCGTCTAATTGCCGGCACGCGCTATTACCTGTGGGTAAGCGGCGCGGGTACGGCCGATATCGAACTGATGCGCGACGCGCTGGGCCGCAGTTTTACCCAGCCGATAGAACTTACCGACCTGACGATGGGTTACGACAAGGCGATTGCGCGCGAAAACGACGTACACTGGTATGCCTTTACCGTACCCGAGGCCGGGCTGTACAGCGTGCGCACCCAATCCGACCTGGACACAGTAGGCGATTTGATCGACGAATCGGGCGCGGTGGTCGCCCATTCGGACGACGTGATCGAGGGCGTGAAATCCGATTTTTTAATCGCGCAACCGTTAGAGGCGGGGAAAAAATATTACATCAGGGTCTGCGCCAAACAGGGCCAGACGGGCACTTATCATCTTTACGTGGATCCCTGCGCGCAAAGCGGCGCGCTTTCGCTGTCGGTAGAGGGCACGCTGCCCATGCGCGAGGGCGAACAGGCGACGCTTAAACTGGAAACCGACGTTAACATGGAGCATGGAGCGATTTTCATATCGACGGATCCACAAGTGGCTTTGGTGGATGCGTGGGGTCGGGTTACCGCGATTAAGGCGGGTACTACCCGCCTGTATGCGTTGCTGCCCGACGGCCGGAGCGACAGCGTGGAGATTACCGTTAAGCCGGTGCCGGTGGAAGTGGTGCGCTTTGACGAAACCGAAATCACCGTGCCTTCGGGCGAAAGCGTCCAGCTCAGTTACGCGATTTTGCCTGAACAGGCCACAAACAGCGGCGTATCGTTTTCCAGCTCGGATGAAAAAATCGCCACCGTGGATGAAAACGGCGTGCTGACCGCGCATGAGGAGGGCCGGGCCACCATTCGCATTACCGCGCAGGAAAGCGGCGCAAACGACTGGATTGAGGTGCAGGTTACCCCCGCGCCCAGCCAATACCGCGCGCTGGTTATAGGGGAACAGCGCTACCTGGACGGGCGCGTGCGCACCGGCTCGGTCAACACTACGCAGGGGATGGCCGATCTGCTGGGCCAAATGGATTTTGACGGCATAAAATATCAGGTTACCATGCGTATGGATTCCACGCGCGACCAGATGTTAAGCGATATCAGGACGGTGTTTGCGGACGCCCAGGCGCGCGACGTGTCGCTGTTCTACATCAATTGCCACGGCAATGTGGCCTCCGGCACGCCCTATTTGGAATTTTACGACGGCTCGCGCATATCGGCGCGCGCGCTGGAATTGGAGCTGCGCCGGATCCCGGGCACGGTGGTGGTCATCATAGACTGCTGCTATAGCGGCGGCTTTATTTCCACGCAAGAGCTTAGCAACTTTAGCCAGGGCGTAATTCAGGTGTTTTCGGCCGGCCAGGCGGGCAGCTTCGCCACCAGCAAATACCGCGTGCTGTGTTCCTCCGGTTCCAGCCAGCTAAGCTACCGGATCGGCTACGACGACGCGGACAACGAGTCTTCCATGTCCACGGTGTTTTCGCGCAGCCTGTGCGAGGCGGGCGGCTGGGACCTGATTAAGGACCGCGCCATGTCCATGCGCGCGGACGCGGATAAGGATCGCGTTGTAACGCTGAACGAGGCCTATAATTATGTGCGCGCCCGGGTCAAACGCTACCTCCGCGTGGCGGCCGCGCAGCAGGACGTGCAGGTGTTCCCCGCCGGTTCGCCCTTTGTGCTCTTTTCCAGACAGGCATGAGCGCCCTCGCCGCGTATTCAAATCTTCACTTGCAATTTTTACCGCGATTGCCTATAATCTATGCATACCATATGCGATGAAGGGGAAACGCGGCGGAACTTTCGCCCCAAGAGAGCGCGCCCTGGGCTGAGAGGCGCGCGGCGAAAACCGTCCTGTCCCGCCCCGGAGCTGCGGCCAATCACCGCCGTTCGGCCCGCGTTACTGGGCCCCGAGTTGGGCGCGTCGCGCCAAGCAAGGTGGTACCGCGGAGCATGCCTTCGTCCCTGCGCATGGGGGCGGGGCTTTTTTTGTGGATATCAAAAATGGGTTAATATAGATTGGGAGGGGTTTTTATGGCAAAAAAGGATAAGCAGCAGGAGTTTGTGGCGCAGATTACGCCGCGCAACGAGGATTTCTCGCAGTGGTATACCGACGTTATCCTTAAGACCGATCTGGTGGATTACGCGCCGGTGCGCGGCTGCATGGTCATAAAGCCGTATGGATACGGCATCTGGGAATTGATCCAGCAGGAAATGGACGCCCGGTTTAAGGCGACCGGCCATAAAAACGTGTATTTCCCCATGTTGATTCCCGAAAGCCTGTTGCTTAAAGAGGCCGAACATGTGGAAGGCTTCGCGCCCGAAGTGGCCTGGGTAACCCGCGGCGGCGCCGAGGAACTGACCGAACGGCTGGCCATACGCCCCACATCGGAGACGCTGTTTTGCAGCATGTACGCCAAATGGGTGCAGTCCTGGCGCGACCTGCCCATGAAGTATAACCAGTGGTGCTCGGTTATGCGCTGGGAAAAGAGCACGCGCCCCTTCCTGCGCACCAGCGAATTTTTGTGGCAGGAAGGCCACACCATTCATGCCACGCCTGAAGAGGCCCAGGAAGAGACGCTTACCATGCTGGACGTATACCGCGAATTTGCCGAAAACGTGCTGGCCCTGCCGGTATACGTGGGCCAGAAATCGGATAAGGAAAAATTTGCCGGCGCGCGCGCGACCTATTCCATGGAGGCCATGATGCAGGACGGCAAGGCGCTGCAGGCGGGCACCTCGCATAACTTTGGCACCAATTTTGCCGAGGCCTATAATATTCAGTATCTGAGCAAGGAAGGCAAGCTGGAATACGTGTACGAGACCAGCTGGGGCACCTCCACGCGTATGATCGGCGCCATTATCATGACCCATGGCGACGAGCGCGGCTTGCGCCTGCCGCCTAAAATCGCGCCCATTCAGGTGGTCATTCTGCCCATCGCCCAGCACAAGGCGGGCGTGCTGGACCGCGCGCGCGCGCTGGAGGCCGAACTGCGCGCGGCGGGATTGCGCGTGGAGCTGGACGACCGCGACACCTATTCGGCGGGCTGGAAGTTTAACGAATGGGAAATGAAGGGCGTGCCCGTGCGCCTGGAGCTGGGCCCGCGCGACATCGAGCAGGGCGTGGCTACGGTCATGCGCCGCGACACGCTGGAAAAATCGCAGTTGCCGCTGGAAGGCATCGCCGGCTCAATTAAGCAGCTGATGGACAGCATTCACGCTACGCTCTACGAGCAGGCCAAGGCGTTCCGCGACGCGCGTACCCGCGACGTTACCAACATGGAAGAGCTTACCGCGGGCGTGCAGGACGGATTTGTGCGCGCGGCCTGGTGCGGCGAGCGCGCCTGCGAGGACGAGATTAAGGAAAAGACCAACGCTTCCTCGCGGAACATGCCCTTTGATCAGTCCAACCCGCCCTCGGATAAGTGCGTGTGCTGCGGCAAACCGGCCAAGAAGATCATGTATTTCGCCAAGGCCTATTAATCGATATAATTGCAAAAATGTCGGGCGGGTGGCGTAAAACGCCGCCTGAGGATGTTGCCAAAGTCAACATCCCCAGACCATTGACAAAGAATCGTAGGACGAAATCTCATCAGAAATGACGGCGAGTACGTCATTTCTGATGAGAACTTCTTTCTTTGATGCTTTGTCAACGGTTTT
>CAWVLE010000078.1:0-11359 GCA_963929805.1 uncultured Eubacteriales bacterium
CGTTTGAATACGCGATTTACTGCATGCTGGGCATTGTAATACTGGGCACCGGGCTGGGCCTTTTGCTTAAATTCGATTTCCGGGGCCGTAAATTTTTGCGCACCACCGTGCTCATTCCCTGGGGTATGCCCATGATTATCGCCTGTATGGCAGGACGCTGGATATTTAACGATACCTATTCCATCATAAACGATATGGTGCGCCGCCTGTTCAACCCGGATTTTCACTACGCCTGGATCGCCGAACCCGTAGGCGCCAAGGCGGCCGCGATTATGCTCAACATCTGGAAAAACACGCCCTTTTTTGCTATTATTATGTTGGCCGCGTTTCAGGGCATCCCGACAGAACTGTACGAATCGGCCCGCATGGACGGCGCCAGCGGCGCGCGCATTTTGCGCAGCATCATGCTGCCGTACGTGTTGCGCACCATGGTGATGACGGCGGTTTTTGTGGGCGTAGGCCAGTTAAACAGCTTTGACATCGCCTACGCCATGACGCGCGGCGGTCCGGGTTCCTCCACGGCGCTGCTGGCCTACCGGATTTACCTGTACGCGATAAAGAACCTGGACTACGGCAGCGCCTCGGCGCTGAGCGTAATCCTGTTTGTGATTACCGCGACCTATGGCGCCATCGGCCTTCGCATCCACAACCGGGTGGATTACTAAGGAGGTGCCCTGTATATGAAAATGCATCCCTGGAAACGCGCCATGATATGGCTAATTACCCTGCTAGTCTGCTTTATTATCATATGGCCGGTTTACTGGATTGTAAAATCCTCCTTTACCACCAGCGACAAACTGTACGCCATGCCGGTGGAGTACCTGCCGGTCAACCTGACGCTGGAAAGTTACCAAACGCTGTTGGACGAATCCACCGACACGTGGAAATACATCGGCGATACGGTAAAGTTGGCCGCGATTACGTTGCTGGCCTCCACCTTTTTGTGCGCGCTGGCCGGATACGCGTTTGCGCGCACGCACACGCGCGGCCTGAAGGCATGCTTTACGTTTATCCTGTTTTCCACCATGGTGCCCGGCACGGTGGCGGTTATACCGCTTATGGTGCTGTGGCGCTCGCTAAAGCTGACCGATACGCTGTATGGATTAAGCGTGCTCTATCTGTCGGCCATCATCCCGTTTTCCACCACCATGTTTTCCACCTTCATTCAGCAGATCCCCAATTCGCTGGAGGAGGCGGCCTGGATCGACGGTTCGGGCGTGTTCGGCGCGTTTTTTCGCATCATTTTTCCGCTGCTTACGCCCATTATCGCCACACTGTGCATCATCAACTTTATTACCTGTATAAACGAGTTTTTCTATCCGCTGATCTTTACCACAAAAAATGTCAAGGTGCTTTCCATGCTGGTATTCAACGTGCCGCGCCTGAACGAGTGGCAAGAGCCCTGGGGCACCATCGCCGCGTCCGGCTGCATTATGCTGCTGCCTACCGTCGTATTTATCTTACTTTTTGAAAAGCGTATTATGGCCGGGCTTATGATGGGCAGTATCAAGCAGTGACGCGGGAGGAAAAACCATGACCCGTGTGGTATTGATTGAGGATCGGGTGTTAATGCTCAGCGCGCTGCGCGATTCGATTGCCTGGTTGGAAAACGGGCTGGACCCCATCGGCTTTTTTGAAAGTTGCGACGAGGCGTTGCCCTTTATCCTGACGGAAAAGCCCGATGTGGTGGTGACCGATATCGTAATGCACGGCATGAACGGCATCGCGCTTTGCGAAAAATTGCGTCAGGAGGGACTGGACGCCAAAGTAATCATCATAAGCGCATATGGGCGGTTTGAATACGCGCAAAAGGCGCTGCAAATGGGCGTATTCGACTACTTCGAAAAGCCGATTGATTACGATAAATTGGTTCAGTCCATCCGTCGCGCAGGCGAAGAACGCCGTAACGCGGAACAGATGCTAAAATACGTGGCCAACCATATGGCCTTTTACCGGGAAAGATTTTTTACAAAATTGCTCGCCGGCCAGTTGTGCGACGAAGCTGTCATCGAAGGCGAGGCTGCCTTTTTGGGCCTGGACGCCCGACGGCCCATGTGCTGCTTAGCGCTTGACATATTCCCTGTCCATGGCGAGGCGGCGCAGCGCGGCATGCGCCGCGAACTGACCGCGCTTATGTTGTCCAAGCGGATTGAAACCGCGCTGGGCGGCGGAATCTTGGGCCCGTTCTCGCTGCGCGAGGACGATATGGCGCTGGTGCTGGTTTCGGGCGAGGCCTATAGCGGCGCGCCCGAATCGGCATGCGAGCCGCTGAGGGAGGCGATCACCCTGTTCTCGCGCGAACAGCGGCTGCGCATCCGCGCCGGACTGGGCCGGGAAGCCGCCTCGCTGTCCAGCCTCAAGCACAGTTACGACAGCGCGCTGGAAACGGTGGAAGCCTGTTTTTTGTTTTCCGAAAGCACGCTTTTGACCCAGGCCGATATCCCGCGCGGCGAGGGCGCGCAGTGGCGGGAATTTATGCGCTTTGAAGAAGCGCTTTTGCTGGCGCTGCGCCAGGAGGATGCGTTGGCTGCGGACGCCGCCTTTGACCGGCTGCGCACCGGAATCCGTGAAAGTTATATTCCGCGAGACAGCCTTAAAGCGCTTATGAAAAGCGCCCTGATTAAGGCGCAGGCCGTACATATGTTGGAAAACGCCTTGCTATGCGAGGCGCTGCGCGCCATGGACGGCGCAGCCAGCGCGGACGAGCTGATCGAGGCGGCCAGGCGCCACGCCGGCCGCATTTGCGAAGCGGTGCGCGATTCGGGCGTGCATGAGCGCAACCGGTTGATTAACGCCATGCGCGAGTACGCTCAAACCCATTTTTGCGATCCCCAATTTAATCTGGCCGATCTTTCGCGTCACGTGGCCATGAGCCCCAATTATGTCAGCTCGCTTTTTAAAAAGGTGCAGGGCGTGGGCCTTCACGAATACGTGACCGAGCTGCGCATCGAGCGAGCGCGCGAGCTGCTAAGCAAAACCGATATCGGCGTGGGCCGTATAGGCGAAATGGTGGGATACCCCAACCCCTATTACTTCAGCGTGAACTTTAAAAAGTTTACGTCGTATACGCCGACCGAATACCGGCGGCGAAACCAAATCAGCACAGGACGGGAGGAATAAATATGGATAAAAAACTGAAGGTAGGTGTGGTGGGGCTGCGCTTTGGCGGCGAGTTTCCGCCTATCTATCGTGCGCATCCCGACGTGGAAAAGGTGGTGCTGTGCGAGCGGGACGAGGAAATGCTCAAAAATTACGCGCATAAGTTCGGCTTTAGCAACACGACCACAAGCTTTGACCGGCTGTTGGAAATGGATCTGGACGCCATTCACATCGTAACCGGCATTCCCAATCACGCCGAGCTGGTCGTCAAGGCGCTTGGCGCGGGCAAACACACCGCCTGCACCGTGCCCATGGCTACTAATCTGGAAGACATGTACAAAATCATCGAGGCGCAGCGCGCCAGCGGCAAAAATTACATGATGATGGAAACCAGTATGTACACCTTCCAGTGCTTTAAGTGCAAACAGCTCATAGACAGCGGGCAGCTGGGCCGTATACAGTACCTGCGCGGCACCCATTTCCAGGATATGGAAGCCTGGCCCGATTACTGGATGGGCCTGCCCCCGTTTTGGTACGCCACGCACGCCGTGGCCCCGCTTTTGTACCTTTCGGATAGCTACGCCACGCGGGTGCGCTGCCTGGGCAGCGGCCAGATGCGCGAGGATCTCAAACGGCGCTACGGCAACCCGTTCCCCATAGAGCACGCCATGATTGAGCTTAACCGGCCGGGCCTGACGGCCGAAATTACGCGTTCGCTGTTCCACACCGCCATCGGTTACGTGGAAGGGTTTACCGTGCTGGGCGAAAAAATGTCATTTGAATGGGATATAGAAGAGGAACCGCCTTACTTGCACAGGCTGCAATTTAAGGACGGAGAAGATGTGCTCAACAGCTATGGCCGAGGCCGCGACATTGCCATAGAGCGCGCCGAATGCCCCGATCAGGCTGCGCTGCTGCCCGAACCCATACGCGCCTTTACGCACGCCCATACCATACTGGACCCGGACAACCCACACCTGTCCATACGCCAGGGCGGCGGCCATCACGGTTCGCACCCGCATATGATTCATGAATTTGTGCGTTCCGTTGTCGAGGGACGCAAGCCGGCCGTGGACGCGGTAACCGCCGCGCGCTGGACTGCGGTCGGCGTATGCGCGCACCAGTCGGCGCTCAAGGGCGGCGAGCCGGTAGACGTGCCCGATTTTGCATAAAACTGCGCATGCGCGCAAAGCTCGTGACAAAACAAAGCCGCGGAAGAGACAGGCCGCGGCTTTTTTGCGCCAAAAACGACGAGCGTATTAAATGATGAGTTTACGCACATACGATAGATGTATCCGCCCCATGCCCGCCTTTATGGAGAATCAAAAACGAGGACAAAGCAGGATTTTTACAATGAGGCCGTGTAAAGGCGCGGCCCCTTTATACTTCCACGGCGGCGTTTAACTTTAACGCATCCGGCCTGGCCGCGCCTTCGCAGCCGTAATCTTAGTTAAGTTAATCAAATCCCGGTATACCCCTTCCCCGGTTGTGCGCGGACGTGGTATAATAAGCAAAATGCGCGCGGGAAAGGGGACGGCCTATGGCGGATTGTCTAAACGGATTGGACCGCGCCGCGGCGCTTGCCTTTCTGGGGCGCGGCGTGCGCGCGCAGGACGTGGGCGAGGCGCTGCTGGATAACTGCCTTAACCAGGTGCGCGACGCGGCGCGCCCGCGCGCGGTGTGGCGCCGGTTCTCGCTCGTGCCGCGCGAGGATATGATTTACCTGGAGCCGGGCAAAATCGCGCTGCCGGGGCGCTCGGCGCGGCTGTTGCTGGATGGGTGCGATCAGGCGGCGCTGATGGCGGTTACGCTGGGCGCGCAGGTGGACGCGCGCATCGACCGGGCGCAGCTGCGCTCCATGCGCGAGGCGCTGACGCTGGACGGGTGCGCCTCGGCGGCCGTGGAATGCGCGGCCGGCTACTATCAGTCCGCCCTGGAAGCGGAACTTGCCCGGGAAAACCTATTCCTTACGCGCAGGTTCAGCCCGGGCTACGGCGATATGCCGCTAAGCCTGCAGGCGGATTTCCTGCGCGCGCTCGACGCGCAGCGCGCCGCCGGGCTGTACCTTACGCCCTCGCTTATGCTGCGCCCGGTCAAATCCGTTACCGCCGTCATGGGCGTGGCCCGCTCGCCCCGCCCGCGCTGCGCCAACCGCTGCGATCTGTGCGATATGAAGGGCCGGTGCGCCTTCTCACAACCGTAAAGGAGTAAAACGCATGACCGAAAACCGCTTTACCCGCCTGCTTTGCCAGGGCTCGCCCGTGCTGCTGGACGGCGCGATGGGCACGCAGCTGCTTGCGCGCGGGTTGAACCCCGGGCGCTGCCCCGAGGCGCTTAACCTTACCCGCGGCGGCGACATCGCGGCCATACACATCGATTATTTAAACGCGGGCGCGCAGATCATATACGCCAATACTTTCGGCGCCAGCGAGCAAAAGCTATCCGAACAGGGGCTGGATTTTACGCGCGTGGCGGCCGCGGGCGTTGAGATCGCGCGGCGCGCGGCCGCGCCTTACGGCGCGCTGGTCGCGCTGGACGTGGGCCCCACCGGGCGCATGATCGACCTGAGCGACGGCGCGGCCTTTGAATTTGCCTACGATCAGTTCGCGCGCCTCATGCGCGTGGGCGAAGCGGCGGGCGCCGATTTGATCGTAATCGAAACCATGACCAGCCTGGCCGAGATGCGCGCGGCCGTGCTGGCCGCGAAGGAAAACACCCGCCTGAGCGTGCTGGCCACGATGAGCTTTGAGCGCGACGGCCGCACCTTTACCGGCTGTCCGGTGGAGGCCATGGCGCTTACGCTGGAGGGGCTGGGCGTGGACGCGCTGGGGCTTAACTGTTCGCTGGGCCCCGACCTGATGGCCGATACCGCGCGCAGGCTTTTGGCCGCCACCTCGCTGAGCGTGGCCTTTAAGCCCAACGCGGGCATGCCCGGCGCGGACGGCCGCTACGCCATGGGCCCGGAGGAATTTGCCCGCCACATGCGCGAACTTTCCGGCATGGGTGCGGCGCTGCTGGGCGGCTGCTGCGGCACCTCGCCCGCGTATATCGCCGCGCTGCGCGACGCGGTATCGGGCGCGGGCGCGCGTCAAAACACGCGCGCGCGGCCCGCCTGGCTGTGCTCGGCCCAGCGCGTGTACGCCCTGGGCGGCCTGGGCGTGGTGGGCGAGCGCATAAACCCCACGGGCAAAAAGCGCTTTAAGCAGGCGCTTATCCAGGGCGATATGGATTACCCGCTGTTGCAGGCCGTCGCCCAGGATGACGCGGGCGCGGATCTTTTGGACGTGAACGTGGGCGTGCCGCAAATCGACGAACCGGCCGTAATGGAAAACCTGGTCCGGCGGTTGCAGGGCGTGTGCGCGCTGCCGCTGGTGCTGGACAGCTCCGACCCGGAGGCGCTTGCGCGCGCGCTGCGCGCCTATCACGGCGTGGCGCTGATTAACTCGGTAAACGGCGACGCGCGCAGCTTGCAAAACGTGCTGCCGCTGGCGCGCAAATACGGCGCGTGCGTGATCGGGCTGACGCTGGACGAACAGGGCATACCCGAAACCGCGCGGGGCCGGCTGGAAATCGCGCGGCGCATTCTGGACGCGTGCGAGCGCTCGGGCATCCCGCGCGAGCGGCTGGTGATCGACTGTTTGACCATGGCCGTGTCCGCGCAGGGCGGCCAGGCGGCGAAAACGCTAGAGAGCATGCGCCTGATCCGGCGCGAGCTTAACCTGTTTACCGTGCTGGGGGTGAGCAACGTCTCCTTCGGCCTGCCCCGGCGCGACCTGGTCAACCGCGCGTTTTTGTGCATGGCCGCCCGCGAGGGGCTGAACCTGGCCATCATAAACCCCAACGCGCCCGACATGATGGAAGCGGTTTACGCCGCGCGGCTGCTGCGGGGCGAGGACGAACAGGCGCGCGATTTTATCGCGAAACTGGGCGGCCAGGGCGCTAAGCCCGCCCCGGAGGCGGCAGGCGAAATGGGGCTGGGCGAGGCCATAGAGCGCGGCCTGTCGGGCGCGGCGGGCCGGGCGGCGCGCGACGAACTGAACGCGCGCGGCGAAATGGAGCTGATCGAGCAGGTTATCATCCCCGCGCTGGACCGGGTGGGCGAGCGCTTTGAAAAGGGGCAAAGCTTTTTGCCCCAGCTAATCGGCGCGGCCGAGGCCGCGCAGGCCGCCTTTGAGGTGATTAAGTCGCGCCTGGCCGCATCGGGCGCGCCGCGCCGCGCGGCGGGCCGCATCGTGCTGGCCACCGTGCAGGGCGACATTCACGACATCGGTAAAAACATCGTAAAGGTCATTTTGGAAAACTACGGCTTTGAGGTGACCGACCTGGGCCGCGACGTGCCGCCCGAGCGGGTGGTTGCGGCCGTGCTCGAGCGCAAAGCGACGCTGGTGGGGTTAAGCGCGCTGATGACCACCACGCTGGAGGCCATGCGGCGCACCATCCGCGCGCTTAACGAAAGCGGCGCGGCCTGCCGCGTGTTTGTAGGCGGCGCGGTTCTGACCGAGGAAACCGCGCGCGAACTGGGCGCGGACGAATACGCGCGCGACGCGCGCGCGGCGGCCGAAATCGCGCGGCGCCACTTTGGGGCGGCGGGCGAGGCGTAGGCGCGCCGTTTTACGCGTGCCGGGCGCGGCCCGGCGGGAGGCAAGCATGCAAATCAGGGAGTATCTTCAATCGCATACGCTTTTATTCGACGGCGCGACCGGCACGCTGCTGTGCCCGGACGGCGGCGCGCCCTGTGAGGCGCTGTGCTTAAGCGACCCGGAACGGGTGCTGCGCGCGCACCAGCAATACCTCTTGGGCGGCGCGCGCGCCATAAAGACCAATACCTTTCGCGCGCACGCGCTGCCCCAACGGGCCGAAATCGCCGGCGCCGCCTGGCAGATCGCCTGCCGCGCGGCCGCGCCTTTCGACGCGTTCGTCTTTGCCGATATCGGGCCGCTGGACGCGCAGGAGGAAACGGCCGGGCAGGAATGCCTGAACATGGTAGACCAGTTTCTATCGCTGGGCGCGCGGCATTTTCTGTTTGAAACCTTTGCCGAGGCGCGGCCCATTATGGATCTGGCCGCGCGCGTGCGCGCCGCCTGCCCGCAGGCCTTTATCATCGGCTCCATCGCCGCCCGGCCCGAGGGCTACACGCGCACCGGCGCGGACGCGCGCGCGCTGCTGCGCCAGCTGGACGCCTGTCCCCACGTGGACGCGGTGGGCTTTAACTGCGTGGCCGGGCCGCACCACCTGCTTAAACTGATAAACCAGCTGCCGCCGCTGGAAAAGCCGCTGTCGGTAATGCCAAATTCGGGCTATCCCACGCAGCTGGACGGGCGCGTGTATTACAGCTCCGGCGCGGAGTATTTTGCCGCCCAGCTGGCGAAAATCGCGCGCCGCGCCCGGATTGTGGGCGGATGTTGCGGCACCACGCCCGAATTTATACGGCTGGCCGCCGCGCGCATCGCCCGCGAAGGCGGACCTAAAAGCGCGCCCGCCGCGCCTGCCGCGCCCGCCCGGGAAACGCCGGCCGCCGCTGCGCAAAGCGCGTTTTACCAAAAACTCGCCGCCGGAAAGCGCGTGTTCGCCGTGGAGCTGGATTCGCCCGCGGGCGGCGACGCCCGCAAATTTATGGAAAACGCGCGCTATCTGTGCCAGGCGGGCGCGGACGCCATTACCATTGCCGATTGTCCGGTGGCGCGCGTGCGCTCGGACAGCTGCATGCTTGCGGCCAAGCTGCGCCGCGAGCTGGGCGTGGAGGCCATACCGCACATGACCTGCCGCGACCGCAACTTAAACGCCACGCGCGCGCTGCTGATGGGGCTGTCCATCGAGGACGTGCGAAACGTGCTGGTGGTCACCGGCGACCCCATCCCCAGCGATTTGGCCGGCCAGGTCAAGGCGGTATACAATTTTAATTCGGTCATGCTGGCCCGCCACATCGATCAAATGGGGGCCGGGTTTCTGATATGCGGCGCGCTCAACGTAAACGCGGCAAACTTTCGCGCCGAGCTGGACAAGGCCTTGCGCAAGCGCGAGGCGGGCGTCAGCGCCTTTTTCACCCAGCCCATATTCGATCAGGAGGCGGCGGACAACCTGCGCGCCGCGCGCGAGCGGATGCCGGACGCCTATCTGCTGGGCGGCATCATGCCGGTGGTCAGCGAAAAAAACGCCCGATTTTTGCAAAACGAGGTATCCGGCGTGCGCATAAGCGACCAGCTGGCCGCGCGCTACGCGGGGCTGGACCGCGCCGCCGCCGAGGCGCTGGCCCGCGCAATCGCGCTTAAAACCGCGCGCGCCATCGACCGTTATGTGGACGGCTATTACCTGATGACCCCGTTTGGCCGCGTGTCGCTGATCGAAGCCGTCATGCGGGACATAGCCGGATTAAAAAGCGCGCCCGGCGAAAAAAACTGACCGGCGCGCGGGCGGAGCGCAAAAAGGCCGTTTTTCGCACATGTGCGAAAAACGGCTTTATGTATTTTGCACATCCCGCAGGGAAATAAAATCTTAGCGGCTGCGCATCAGCACCACTTTTACCGGGCCGGAGCTGTGGCGGCCCTCCAGCGATACGTCCACGATCAGTTCCACCTTGCCGGCGGGGTACAAATCGGCGTTGATGTCGAACACGGCGTCGGCGGTGTCGCCCCAGTTATAGTTAAGCGGCAACACAAACTGACGCGCGCCTAACGAGGTTACGCCCTCGGGCAGGTACAGCGTGATGCGCGCCCACTGCTGCTGGCGCATGGAGTGATGGTTTTTCACCTGCACCTTGATGCGCTTGTTTTCGCCCTGCGCGAAGAAGGGGCCGTCGCCCAGGTCCACCGACACGGTGAAAGCGGGGAATTCATAGCGCGCCACGTTGCTGGACAGCTGGCACAGCTCGCGCACGGGCAGCGTCTTGTCCTTGCCGTTGCCGTTCATGTGGGGCAGGTAATCGCCGCTGGAGCGGCAGAACAGCCCCTTGCCCTCCTCGCACTCGATGGTGTATCCGCCCGGGGCCAGTATGTCGCACTTTTCCAGGCCCAGGAAGGAGGGGGTCACCCGCAGCACGCGGTCGGTTAACTGGGTAACCGTGTCCGGCACCCACACGCCGCGGCTGGTCTTGTCAATGCACATGGTGGCGATTTTATCGTCCAGGGGCTTGGTCCACTTCTCGGGCAGGCCGCTCGCGCCCAGTATGATGCCCATGGTGGCGCCCAGCGTGGCGCAGGTGCAGTCGGTATCCTCGCCGCAGTTGTTGGCCGCGATCAGCGATTTGCCGAAGTCGCCCTCGCCGTACAGCCAGCCCAAAATGGTAAAGGCCACGTTTTCGGGCGCGTCGAAGCCGGATGCGCCGGTCTCCATGCCCTCGTTATCCTTGGTGGGAATTTCGCTTAAGGTTACGCCCTGAATGCCAAAGGTGCCCGGCGCGGCGTTGTGGGTGCGCACGCGCGCCTCTTTAAAGGGCAGATTCTGCTTTTTGCATTCCATGGCGGTGCGCACGGCGCGCGTCACGGCGCAATCTTCGGGAATGTAGCTAAGGCCGATCTCGATCAACGTATGCATGTCGCTTTCCACGAAGGCGGCCGATTGCAGCGCGGCGAAGAAAATTTCGCCGTACATGCCGTCGTCGGCGTGGTCTACGATGGCGTCTTCATAGGCGTAGCGGGCGGCCAGTTCCGGGTTGCCGGGCGCCAGGCAGGCCCAGATTTCCGAGCGGATATAGCAGCCGCAGCTGTCCTTGTAGGGGTTGTCCACCGCGCCGCTCATGGGCGGCACCAGCCCGGCGCGCAGATTGGCCTTGCCGGTACCGTATTCCACCCAGTTGGGAATTACATAGGAAAGCCAGTAATCGCCCAGGATAGAGGCGTTTACGTTGCGGCCGTAGCGCTCCACCGCGGCCAGCCACACGATTTGCAAATCCAGATCGTCGTTTGGCGGCGGGCCCATGGTCAGATCCTGGGTGTAGAAATCCACGTTGGCGATGGCGCGGGTGCACTCAAAGGGCGCGCCCAGCACGCCGCCGATGTTTTTGCCCGCCCAGCAGCCCATTACTTTGTCGCGATAGGTTTCAAAGCTAAGTTTCATGATAATCCTCCTTAAACCCCTTTTATGATTTTTAAGGCGTTTATATGGCGACGCGCCCGCGGGCGCGCAACCTTTCTGTTCCCCATGCGGCCTAGACGCTGAACCAGGCCTTTGATTGATCCACGCGCCTTTTTAAAAGCGAGCGCCCTGTGGTGGCGAAATCTTCCGGCCAGCACTGGGTAATGGTGGGCGACACGCGCAGATTGTC
>CAWVLE010000079.1:0-14538 GCA_963929805.1 uncultured Eubacteriales bacterium
CCCCATCCGCGAGGCGTATGAAAGGCAGAACCAGTTTGTGGCCGCCGCCTCCCACGATCTGCGCACGCCTTTGCAGGCAATATGGACCAGCGCCGAAGCGCTGCGGCTCAATCCGCCAGATTCTGAAGCCTTCATCGGGCGGATTATCGCCGAATTATCCAACATGAGCCGGCTTACGGAGGATCTGCTCCTTTTGACCGCCGCATCCAACCGGGGGCCGTTTGATAACGCTCCGGTCGAAATAACCGCGCTCACCCAAAACGCGCTGGATTGCCTCGGCGCCGCGGCCAGGCAAAAGGGCGTGACGTTGGCGGTAGCCGGTTTGCCCTCGCCGCCTCCAATGTTGATCGGGAGCGAGGTTTTGCTTAAACGCGCGCTGAACGCGCTGATCGACAACGCGATTTGCTACACGCCGCCCGGCGGACATGTGTCGGTATCTGCCGCAGCTTTGGCTTCGGGCGTTGAAATATGCGTAGAGGATGACGGGCCCGGCATAGCTTTCGAGCACCGCGCGCGCATCTTCGAGCGATTTTACCGCATAGATACAAGCCGGACAGACCGCCTGCATAGCGGCCTGGGCCTGAGCGTCGCCCAAAGCATCGTGGAAAGCCACGGCGGCAGGCTTACCTATAGCCCGGTCGTCCCCCATGGGAGCCGCTTTTGTATTGTACTGCCCGTCATCCAAAAAGTCGGGCAGCTGGCCGGGCCGGGGCGCAATAGATAATTCCTGAAATTTATTCCTGGAATTTATTTCTGGAATCTATTTGCCCGCGCTGGAGCGGTACGTCAAAAATAAAAACCGTCAAAAATTGCGCATACCCGTTTCATGGACCGAATATGCGCTTTATTTCAGTGTAATCGCGCTTTCCTCGGGCGCAATACCCGGCAGGGCGCGCCGCCGCGCCATTGGCGTTTACATACCTCCTCAAAAAAACGTTCAGCCGTCTTCCCTCGCCGCCCGGTTATTCTACCTTTGGCCCATATTCCACCACCGGCAGTATCATGTCGCCAATCGCCGCGCACAGCCGCGGATGGCGTATGACAAAATGGATCGCGGGCGCCTTGCTTTTGGATACGGCCGCCCATTTCCCTTCGCGTATGAGGATTTGGATGTTGTTTAGCGCGCTGCCCGAGGTTTCACTTATGGTATAAGCGCCGTACTTTTGCGCGCGGGCGCGCGTCAGGCGTATGTGCTCCAGATAGCCGTCGTAATCGTAATAAACGCCGCCCGGATAAACCGACTCCTGCAGGGCCATCGCGACCGGAGCGGCCTCAAACGCGGCCCTGGGCAGCACGGGAAAACTTTCCTCGTATTCGCCGTGCTCCAGCATGGCTTCTGCCAGCGCGCGGCTGTGCGCGCAAGCGTCGATAATCTTTGCCCGGCTTTCCTGCGGCACGCCGTTTTTATCCAATATGCGGCGCAGGCATTCGTCCGTAAGCGTATGCAGGGGCGGCGCGGTTAAAATTGAGCGCCGCCTGCCCGTTTCCCTGGCGTCGGCCATCAAAAAAGCGTGATAGGCAACCTGAGATTGCTCCCGATAGATATCCATCAGCGGCATCGCCTTTTTTAGCAGCGCGTCCGAGCGTTGCCGGCAGTAATCCAGGTCGCGCCGGGCCTTGGAAAAGTGGCACCGTCCATGCGCAATCATGCCCGCGACGCATTCCCCTTCCAGCGCGGCCCCGCCCGAAGAGAAGGTCAGGTGCCCATACACGCCATCCTTAGCGCCCTTTAGATACCACGGCGTGATCTGTCCGGTCATATACAGCGGGATCCAGGCTTCCAGCCCCAGCATCATTTCGTTAAACGGCCGGTTCAAATCATGCACCATATTAAGCCGCAAGCCCTTTTTTAAGATCAGCGCGATTCCATACATCCACTTTTTGGAAAAATCCATGTCCTGCGCGATATCCTCTATGGGTATGTCGCTGCACATGAATACCGGCTGCGTACTGCGCGAGAGCACCGTAGCCTTTAAAAAATCCAGCAGGGCTTGGCGAAAGCCCTCCAGCCCGTAATAGCTTTTGGCGCCCGGCAATTGAAAAGGGGCGGCGGGCACCTTCATCTCGTCAAACCGTATCACCTGTATGTAGTCGTTCAGGTCGAACGCGTCCAACTTTTCTAAAAAGGACAGCATCGAATCAGGCCTGCCCATTTCGCCGTTTAGCAGCCAGGATGCCAGCGCAGACGCGCATGTGTAATCGTCCTGTAACGATTCTTCCTCCATATCGAGCAGCCGCGCGACATCCGATCGCGCCGCCGCAGAGGTATACCGCCGCGCGACAAACCGGCCCACGCCGTTGGCAAAGGCGGATGCGTCCGCCGGCTGGCGCTGTCCGGCGCGTATGCGCGAAAGATACGACGGATCAAAATTCAGCGCGCGCGCAAGTTCTGTCATGCGGATTTGCAAAACCGTTGCGAGCATATTAAAATTATACGCCAGACCGGCGCCGGAATCCGCGTTGCCCAGCGTTTCGCGCAGCGCATTGAGCGCCTGTTCCCTGGTAAGCTGTATCTGGCCGCGCTTTTCCGCCAGCGCAGCCAATCCGCCGGCCAACGCCCTCAACGCCTCGCCGTCGGGAGAAGGCGCGCGTTCGCCCCGCCTGTAACGGCTGATTACGGCGGGAGAAAGCCCCGAAGCCCGCGCCAGTTCCTGCGCGTTTATGTCCAACTGGTCAAAATAGCCGTTGAGCGCCTCGTCAAATCGCATATCCATTCCTTCCCCAAAATACCCGCGAAGCTTTATATCTTTCATGCGTTTTTTGCTTCATCGTAAATTAAAGGACACTAAATATATCTTTAGTGTTAAATATATATTTTATTATATAATACATCCAGGCAAAGCGCAACCGGATTAATCGGCGAATCAACGCCTGTTTATAGCAAAAAATCCTTTGGAGGCAGCGCGTCCGCGCGCAGCGTAAAATGGCGGCGGACGGCCGTTAAAACCCCTTCCCTTTGCAGCCGCGACAGCTCTACGCACATGGCCGACCGGTCTACGCACAGATAATCGGCCAGCTGCTGCCGGTCGTAGGGAATATCAAAGTTCAGCGCGCCCTGCCGCATGGACTCGCCCGACAGGTAGGAGAGCAGCTTTTCACGCGTGGTGCGCCTGCTCATGTGCGTAATCTTTTCGTTGAACTTTAGCGCCTTTTTCGCCAGCACGGATACCAGGTTGCGCACGACGCGCGCGTGATGTTCGCACGCGGACGGGCATAGCGTAAGCGTGCGGTTGATATCCAGCCACAAAACCTCGCATGCCTCGCCGGGCACGACGCTGATATTCAGCGCCGCGCCGCCGGCCGCGGCAAAGGGCTCGGCAAAGCTTTCGCCCGGCGTCAGTTTTGCCATTATGTTCCTTCTGCCCCATACGTCCGCCTGAACGATCAGCGCGCTTCCGGTAAGCAGCACGCCCATGCATTGCGCGCGCTCCCCTGCCCGCAAAAGCGGTTCATCCTTTCTCCTTTGCGCGACCCGCGCGTCCATGCAGCGCAGGATAGATAGAATCCGGTTGTCGTCCATACCGTCAAATAAGGCGGCGGCCCTAAGCGCCGGAAGATATTGCTCCATAAAATTCCTCGCCTTTTGTTAGAATTCAAACATACATCACGCCTTTATTGTATTATAATCTATCCGTAAATACAAGGGAGGAGGCTTTAATGTGAAAAGAAAAATCATTGACATAGATGAAGAAAAGTGCAACGGCTGCGGCGCGTGCGCGGCGGCCTGTCACGAGGGCGCGATCGGCATGGTAAACGGCAAGGCCAGGCTGCTTCGCGAAGATTACTGCGACGGATTGGGCGATTGCCTGCCCGCGTGCCCCACGGGCGCGATACGCTTTGTGGAGCGCGAGGCCGCGCAGTACGACGCGCAGGCGGTATTGGAGAGCCGCAAAAAGCAGCCGTGCGAGACCGGCGCGCCGCATTTTTCCGGATGCCCCGGCCATCAGGCGCGCCAACTGCGCCCCGATGCCAAAGCGCAGGCAGCGGCGTCCGGTACATCCGCCGTCATTTCGCAGCTTGCGCAATGGCCCTGCCAAATCAAACTGGTTCCGGTCAACGCGCCATATTTTAACGGCGCCAGATTGCTAATCGCCGCCGACTGCGCCGCCTACGCCTACGCCAACTTTCACGAAGAATTTATGCGCGGCCACATCAGTCTGATCGGATGCCCCAAGCTGGACGGCGTGGACTACAGCGAAAAACTGACCCAAATATTGCAGGCGCACGAGATAAAAAGCGTTACCATAGCGCGCATGGAAGTGCCCTGCTGCGGCGGTCTGGAAGCGGCGGTAAAAAAAGCGCTTGAGACCAGCGGAAAGTTGATTCCCTGGCGGGTCGCGATTTTGTCGGTGGATGGAAAAATACGCGAAATATGATAGCCGGCCGCCCTTAGAATCATTCCGGCGGGCGCTTTATATCTCTCTCCAAACTTGACGCGCAATTACGGCCGTGCTATACTTGGGCAGGGCCCCCATCTTGCCGGGGCGCAATTGTTGATTACGGGGTGCGAACGATATGAAGAAGTTGCTTGCCTGCGCGTTTGCGCTTTTTCTGGCGTTGGGGCTTTGCGCCTGCGGTATAAATTCCAGCGCGGCATCCGACGCCTTTACGCTGAAAATCCGCTGCGAAAGCCCGGATATTTACAGTATATTTTATACGTGCTATATCGACGGCCAAACGCGCGGGCACGGCGGCATGTCGGATCTAGACGGCCAGGCGCTTACCGATGGTACCGGCCTTGAGCTCAACTTCAGCCGCTCCTTTTTTGAGGAGGGCGACGATATAGCCGGCTTTTCCATTGATTTTTCGCCGTATGGGAAGGACGACGTATCCGAAATTACCACTACGGCGCCGCTTAATATCGCGGCCGAATACGGAAAGACCTACCAAATTGTATTTTCCGGAGACCGTGAAAACGGCTTTCAAGCGCAGCTGATTGAATAATTTTTAGGTATGAACGCTATTACAAAAATAAGGCCCGCCGCGCGAAAAGTCATTCGCGCGGCGGGCCTTATCCGTTTTCGCGTCAGCCCGGCAAAAGATGCTTCGCGGGCATTCTGGGATATGCGCGGCACACCTTGAATCCTTCGGCATAGGCGGTTCCGCACTGATACCCGCGGTATTTGGAACAAGTGCGCACCATATCCAAAAAATCGATATGGTCGTGTTCCAACATCCAGCGCGTCTGGCTCTGGTGGCAGTCCAGCGCTTTGAGCTTTAATTCGATTTCGTCCGTAATATCCACGTAGTATTCCGGCTGAAAATCCACGCCCGCCAGCGTATCCATATAAAATATGGGCGTAAACTGGTGCGTAAACTCGCCGCGTCCAAAGTGCGGCACCGTGGCGGAAAAGCTGGCGTCGAAGGCCAGCCGGCTTACCTCGATGTGGTCTTTCATATAGTCGTTGGGCGAATGCGTGATGATGACGTCCGGATCCGCGCGGCGGATCACCTCCACCATCGCCTTAACCAGACCCGGATCGTTGGAGTTCACTTCCAGGTCGTTTACGTCCAGGCACACCACTTCTTTTGCGCCCAACAGCAGCCCGCCCGCGCGCGCCTCGTCGATGCGTATGCGGCGCAGCTCGTCCGGCATGATGACGGCGTGGCCCTGACTTCCGTTCGCGACGTGGCAAATGGTTACCTCGTCGCCATTTTTGGCGTACCGCGCCAACGTCCCGCCCGCCGCGATTTCTATATCGTCCGGGTGGCAACTAATCGCGAGCACCTTCATAGAAAAAACCTCCCATCAGTTGCATTCGGCAACGAGCGGACCGGCCAATTCCCTGTGGAAGAACAGCTTGCCCGGCAGCGTCGGCATAAAGCTGGACGTCACCCACATATCCGGGCCATAACGCAGCGTGGTCCAAAAAGACAATCCCTGCCATTGCATGCCCCGGGAAAGCACGCCGTCACAGCCGCCGATTGCGTAATCCGCCTGTAAAAACAGGCCGGGGCCGATCGTGTTCGCGCGGGCCGGCACCAGCGTCGTCCTGGATTTAAAGCTGGTGATGGCGTTTTGCTCAATCGTAAGCGGGTGCAGTTTCGCGCCCAGGCGATAGCACTGTTTTTTCCACTCGGCCTCCGATTCAAACTCCGCCGCGAAATGCGGCTCCCAGAAAGCGATATGGCACATGCGGCCGATTCCGTACACCAATACGAGTTTCGCGCCCTCCGCCTTCAGCGCGCGTATCTTTTCGGGATAGGTGGGCAGGTTTTCGCGCGTGGCAAAATTTCGCTGCCGTTCTGGTACGGTCAGACTGCCCAGCGGGTCAAACAGCGCCTGCCGCATGGCGTATTGGAAGGCCGCGGTATTATCGGGCGGCAGTGTGTTGCCCTCCCCGTCCGACCACTCGTCCATATTAAAGGTGGTCACATGCCCGCATCCCACGTTCCATGCCTTAAGAAAATACACTACCCATTTGTACATACCCATTGGTCCGACGGGCAAAATCAGCGCGGCTTTTCGTCCCTCGTCTTCGGTCAATTTGATTTGCAGCGCAATTTCATGCCCCATCAGCACGTCAAAATCGGCCAGCGAATCGCACATGACCGGTTCAAAGCCCGCGTTCCAATGCGCCTGCCTGTTAAGCACGTCTTCCGGCGTACCGATGCACGCATCCATTTTCTCCAGGTTCCAGCCGGCCGGAAAAAAGTTTTCCAACAGCGAGCCTTGCAGGGTATCCATCAGATTCACAGCCACACCTCCTCAAAGATTTACAAAACTTCCCGTGTCGTTCGATCGATACGCCGCCTCGATAATCCGCTGCGCCTCGACGGCTTCCTCCGCCGGAACTTCCAGCGGCGCACCGTTAAGGATCGAAAGGCAGAAACTTTCAATTTCGCGCGCGTAGGCGTTGCCAAATTCCACTTCCGGCAGGGCCGAATCCGCCGCGTTCTGGATATGATCCTGCTGCGCGTCATAGCCGGCAGACGAATCCACAAAGACCGCGTCTATTTGGCCGCCGTCTATCTGGCCGATCACGTCCCGGCCCGACAGGCGGCCGCGCGTACCGAAAAATTCCAGCCGCCAAAGCGCCGCTTCGTCGGGAATGTTGAAGTTGGATTCGACTGTACACAGCGCGCCGTTTTTCAGCCGCATCAGCAAAGTGGAACTGTCCTCCACCTCGTAGGAAAAAGTGAGCGTGGCGTGCATGGCCGCAACCTGACAAACCTGCTGCCCGGTAATATAGCGGATTAAGTCTATTAAGTGAACGCCCATATCCGTCAACGCGCCTCCGCCCGCGCTGGCCTTTGCCTGCCGCCAACTGCCCTCGATATCGGGATACCAGCAGGTAAACTGCGCAAAGCAGGAAACGATGTCCCCGATCTTTCCTTCCCTTATCAGCCGCCGCATCCGCTCGACCTGCGTTCCAAACCGCATCATAAATCCGGCGGCGATTCGCACATCCCTGGCGCGGCAATAGTCCACCACCCGCTGCCCCTCGCCGGACGTGAGCGCTAACGGTTTTTCTATCAGGATGTGTTTGCCGTAATCGGCCGCCAGCATCGCCTGTCTGGCGTGGCACGCGACCGGAGAGGCGATGTATACCGCGTCTATCTCCGGATCCGAAAGCAGCGCGCGTTCCTCCGTATAGGCGCGCGCGGCGCCGTATTTTTCGCGCAAACGCTCCGCTACCGCGGCGTCCAGTTCCATCACCGCCTGAATCTGCGCGTGTTGCGCAAGCTGCATGCCCGGCATGGTCCTGCGGTCCGCGATGCCGCCCGCGCCCAAAATTCCCCATCGGATTTTTTTCATCGTCTTTTCTCCCATCCGGTTTATTTCCCAGCGCGCATCTCGTCAATGGACTCAAGTACCGAATCGGCCATGTAAACCAGCTGTTCCTCCGTCAGGCCGTAGATGGGCAGGTGGGTAAACCTGTGCGCGAATACCTCTTCGCAAACCGGGCAGGTCGCCGCTATTTCAGCCTCATTATAGCCAAATGTCTTAAGAATGTCAAAATGATACAGCGGGCCGAAATGGGGTATGTTTGTTACGCCCTTTTCCTCCAGCTTGCGTCTGAGCGTCTGGATATCGCCGCCCGCCCTGGCCGGATCAATCTGCAAAAGATACAGGTGGAAACTGGGCCGCGTCTGTTCGTCGCCAATCTCCTGGGCGATAATCGCGTCGCACTCGGCAAAGCGGCGGTTTAAATATTCCGCGGCCGCCTTGCGCTCGGCCAGGATTTTGTCGTAACGGGCAATCTGCTGCGAAAGGCCGATCGCCTGTATTTCTGTCGTAGAGCTGTTGCCCGCCACAAAGGGAGCGTACTTGCCCTGGATCGCCGTCACGTCATACAGCCAATATTTAATTTTCCTGGAAAAATCCAATCCAAAAAAGCGCGCGCGCTTAAGTTCGCCGCGCATGCTTTCTATGTTGGTTGTAAGAATGCCGCCCTCGCCAAAGGAGGTGCAGTTCTTAACCTCGTGCATGCTAAACCCCGTAAAATCGCCGATGGCGCCGATCATCCGGCCCTTGTATGCCGCGCCAAAGGCGTGCGCGGCGTCTTCCAGCACGACGATATCGTGCTTACGCGCCAGTTCCATAAGCGGATCCATATCCACCGGATAGCCGCCCAAATGTACGGGCACGATAATCTTTGTACGTGGCGTAATCTTGCGCGCCACGTCCGCCGGATCCATGTTGAGCGTTTTGGGGTCCACGTCGGCAAACACCAGCTTGGCGCCCACCGCCAGCGGATAGGCCATGGTGGCTATAAAGGTGATGGCAGGCACGATTACCTCGTCGCCCGGGCCCAGGTTTACGTATTTAAAGGCGATTTCAAACCCGGCCGTGGCGTTGGTTACAAATGTGGCGTCCTTTGTGCCCAAATAGGCGTCCACATCCGCTTCCGCCTTTTCCACGCAGCTGCCCAGCGAAAGTTTTCCGGGCGGGGTGCTCAGCTTGTCCAGCTCCATCACCTTTTCGCGCACCGCGTCCAGCGCGCGCTCATACTCCGCTCCCTCGCCCTGCATCAAAAATTCAACAACCTTCATCAGGTCGTTCGCGTTATAATTTTCGCCGACCGCCGCCCACGGCACGCGGGTCTCGCCGGTATTGTATCGAAAGTCAGACGCTTTTTTTGCCATTGTATTTGCCTCCTTTGCGGTTTTCAAGCCTGTTTTGTCAGTTCCAGTTCTCCGTAGTATTGCGGCACATGAAAGCAGGGCGTTTGGATACGCGCGCTGTCAATCGGAAAATAGCATCCAAAATGCGGCTCTTCGGTCTCGTCGCCGCATTTATAGAAATTGCCCCTGAGTACGCGCCCCGCCTTTAGTTCAAATTTTGGAAAGTAATCGCGTATTAATTCCACCGGGACCGTCAAATCCAAGGCCCATCGGTCTATACATATTTCCGCCTTAAGCGCGATTTGTTCCCTGGGAAAATCGCAATACGCAAAATCCGTATCCGAATATCCAAACCCCAGAAACAGCGCCCCGTTTGCGTTCATCTCAAAGTTGAAATACCCGTCCTGCGCCCGATCCCCTGGCGCCAGAAAAAATTCCATACACGAATCGCGCCATACGGGCCCGTTTTTTTCCCGCACGCGTCTTAGCGGATTTGCCTCCTGGCATTGCATCAAAACCCGAATACCGTTTTTCGTCCAGCCCGCGCGAAAGCGCGTTTCGGGCCTGTACGCGCCGCCCCATGGATAGCATTCAATCCTGCCCTCGATCATCCGCTCCGGGTCGAAAGTGTTCGCCAAACGGTACCGCATAATCACTTATCCTGCAAGCGCCTGCGATTTTGCGCCAAAATCGCGTCGCGCTCCATATCGCGAATTCTGCGCATTGCCGCGCAGGTCGTCACCCACGTCTTTTCCGGGTTTTCCGCCGCGTAATCGTTGGAGGCGCTTCCGTAATAGCCCCACGCGATAATCGTGCGCGCGCCCGCGTCGTACGCGGCTTCTGTAGCGGCCACAATTTCCTCTTCGCGTCCCCGGGGGTTGGAATAGGTCTGGATCCAGATGTTGTGGTCTTTGCCGTATTTGCGGCTTACGTCCAGGTTTCGTTTGGTGTTTTCATACACAAACGCATAAGGATCCACGTCGTTTAGATGCAGCCAGTAGGGATCGGAGCCAATGTTATCCAGCGTCTTGATGGAGCAAATGCTGTCCAGCGTCTCCAGGCTGATGCCGTTTTGCTCGCCCAGCATTACGCATATGGCGTTTTTAATTCCTTTTGCGGCGCTATACGCGGTTACTTCGGAAAAATAACCGGCAATGGTGTCCAACCTGAAGCGCCGCGCGTCTTCGTTTAGTATTTCAGGCATATCGTAGCCGTATTTCTCCTTAAAGAGCTTTTTGCAATTAGGGCACGTACACGAATACCGCTCCCCCGCTTCGCTTGGTTTTATGGGCAAATGCGGCTCATCCCAGAAAATCGTATCCCCGCCGATATAGGCGACCGTATCGATCCATTCCCTTGTAAACGCGCGGAACGCCTCGCTGTTTAGGCATACGCGCACAGGGTCCATCTGCCCGTCCGAGTAGATCTGGTGCGCTTCGGGGTGATAGGAAAGGAAGTGCGATTTATCGCCCGGAGGGCCGGCCAGGCCCCAGTTGTCCACCCACGTTTGCAGGCCCACCTCGTGCGATATATCCAGAATTTCCTTCATTTTGTTTTTGTGGCGGTCCCAGTCGGTATGGGAAAACATGTGTACCACCAGGTCCATGCCGTTGCGCATCATATCGCGCAAGTCCTCCCGCGCGTGATGCGGCATGCGGTTTCCGTGATAAGCTGCGCCCAGCACCAAAGGTTGTTTGGTCAATTCCATTCCCCTCCTTGTTCGCTTGCGGATATTTTCTCGCAGGCCTGCGTCATCTGGGGCGTAATGATCTCCCCGATAAATCCCGGTTTATAGCCGCTACGCAGGCACCATTCAACGCCCGTGCGGATCCTGCGTTCGTAATCCGGTAAATAGATACTGTAATCCCGATAAAAATACTGTTCGTGAATAAGGATATCGACAAACGCGCGGTCGGGGTAGCGCTTTTGCCAGGCCCTCAGGCGCGCCTGTATGTCCTCCATCCTTCCCTCGTTAAGCACCACGTCGCACGCGCAGAAAAACATACCCGAAGCCGGGTCGCGCCAAAACGCGTTGCGGCGCACCGCCTCAAACTGCGCTCTTGTAGCGCCGTAGCATATCGCGGGGTTGCCCTGCGCGTCTTCCACAAAATCGCCCAAAAGCACCCGCACGCCGCAATCGTACAGCGCGCGAATCCCTTCCGGCGTGGCTTCCGCCCAGTGAAGCGTCGTCACTTCCCCCGTTTTCCCGGCAAAGCGCCGTATCTGATTCATCACCTGCGTACAATCCTCAAAAACCTGGCCGTACGCCGCGCGCTGATAGGGTTTATCCGGCTTATCCGCCCTGGCGTGGAAGGACAAGTTAAGCCAATTGGCGTTTTCCATCCATTCCGCGCGGTAGCGGCCGGGCATATCCGCAAGCGTAAAAGCGCCGTATTCCGGGCTTTCGTAGTACAGGTTCATGTGTACGCATACGCCGTATTCCCGGTTAAGCGCGCGGTACATGCCCAGGTACGGATTGTCAAAAATGCTTTTATAATTCTTTTGCGCAACGTCCTGCAAAAAGCGTATGTTGTCGTCCACCGACAGCCTGAAAATTTTCCGGTCGATATCCGCGCGCCATATCCGTATCCCGGTCTGTTCGCCGCCTGATACGGCCTGTATTCGCATGTCAAAACGCGTCACCGGCACATCCGCGAAAAAGACATCCCCTTCCGCGCGCGCCTCCACGCCGTTAACGCGCACGCGCTCCGCGCCCGGCGCCTGTATTTTGCAGCGCGCCCACGGCGTCTGACCGGCCACGCACACAAATACCGTTCCATCCAGCGGTTCCAGAATTTGAATCATACGCGTTCCTCACCTAATCAATTCGTCCAGCGAAATGGATTCATATCCATGCGATTTCATCCACCGGGCCATGTTCATAACGCGCTGCGCGTAGTCCGGTTCGTAATGGAAATAGTCGGGATAAAAATACTGCTCGTGAATGACCATTTGGATAAACCGGCCCTCGTGCGGGCGGGCCGAAAGTTCGTCCAGATAGGGCGCGACGCGGTGCGCCGGGAATTGATCCGAATTGAGCACAAAATCCAGCTTGGTAAAAATTACGTCTTCGTCAAAGTCCACCCAGCCTTCCCTTTTTTCCGCGTGAGCGACCTGCGCAGGCGTCAGGTGATACGACACCAGCGGATCGCCCTTTTCGTCAAAGCATAAATATCCGCAAAGCGCGCGAAAGCCGCTATCATGCAGCGCGCGTACGCCCCGCGCATTTGCTGCGCCCCAATGAAGGGTTGTGGAATTGCGCAGCACTTTTTCCCCGGCAAAACGGATGATCTGCCGCGTAACCCGTTCGCAATCCGCCTTTACCGTGGCATAATCCGCGTCGAGATACGGTTCGTCGGGAAATTCGCGCATCGCGTGAAAGGACAGGCTAAGCCAACCGGCGTTCGCGCCAAATTCTTCTCGAAAGCAATCCGGCATCATGGAAAGGTTGAACGCGCCGTCCACCGTTTCATAAAAGACGTTTATGTGTACTTTGCTTGCGTACTCGTCGTGCGCGCGCCGAAACAGGTTTAGAAATGGATTTTCAAATATTGACCGGTAGGTATGGGCATGCGCGGCGATATCCTCAAAGCAACGGATGCAGTCGTCCACGGTAAAGCGGTATTTGTATTGCGCTCCTTCAAGCCACCATACGCGTATAGCGGCGGATGTTCCATCCCCAGCCGTCGCCTCAATCCGGTTAAATCCCCTGCGCAGCGGCACGAGCGCCTCGTATACGCCGTTTTCATAACGCGCAGGCAGTCCGTTTATCCCAAGGCCGCAAAGCGGAGGCGCCTGCACGCGTACAGGCGTCAAAAGCGCGCCGGCCGAAAGCTCGCCGTCCGCGCCCGTTATCAGCAAATCGCCTTCTATGGGATTGAGAAAAATAATTTCCATTTCAATCCTCCGCGTCTTCGCGCGCATATGTGAAAATGCGGGAAGGGAGCGCGTGGAACCGCTCCCCAATTCCCGCTTTTCAACGTACGCTTAGTATTCCTGAATAACGGTATTCGCGTAATCCTGCGCCTCGGTCAACGCGTCCTCCGCAGACATTTCGTCCATCATGACCAATTGCAGGTTCTTAAATAGATAGTCGTTGATCTTAAACGCGCTCCTGACCGGTTTTTCGGTCTTAAGCATATCCTTATTCGTGGTGTACAATTCCTCAACCGCCGGATTGTCGTTATAAGGTTCTTCGGTGGAAATGGGCGGATAGGCCACCAGTTCCTTGTGGAAGGCCTCCTGTACCGGCGCGCTGAGCATATAGGTAATCAGTTCGTAGCCCAGCTCCGGATTACGGCAGCCCGACAGCATTACCAACTGATCCGCCACCATCATGGTTGCGGCGATTTCGTCCTTCAGGCATGGAATGTACCCCCAGTCCACCGTAATTGTGCTGGCGCCACCAGTAGTACCAGGGAAAAACGCCACTTTTCCGTTGTTAAACATCGTCTTGCAGTCTTCCGACGTCATGCTGGTGCAATCGGTAGACATAACCCCGTGTACGTACATCAAATCATGCACGAACTGGGCCGCCCGGATTCCAGCTTCAGAGCCAAACGTAGCGGTACGCCCATCTTCAGCATAAAGCTCGCCGCCCGCCTGCAGCAGGAAAGGAGTAAAAACCTCCTGCAGCACGCCGTAAAAGGTTTCACCCCAACCCATCATGGTGCCCCACTGATCGATTTCGCCATCACCATCGGTGTCTTTTGTGCATTTTTTGCAGATTTCAACAAACTCGTCCCAGGTCAGCGGCTCGGTAGGCAATTCGATGCCCGCCTCGGTAAGCAGCTCCTTATTGTAATACCATATACGCGGATTGCCCAGAATGAAAGGCATCGCGTATTGGGCGCCCAGTATGTATCCTTCGTCCAGGTACGGATATATCTCGCGCTGCTCGTCGGTAATGAATTCGGACAAATCCATCACAGCGCCCATCTCTATAAAGTCCGGGAACATATCCGCATACATATAGCCTACGTCCGGCCCGTTTCCGGCCACGATACCCGCCATATATTTTTCCGGATAATTTGCCCAGGGAATAATCTGAACGTCAATTACCGCGCCGGTTTCCGCCTCGAAGGCGTCAAACTGCTTTTCCCAGAATTCTTTGTCCAGCGATCCCTCCGGGTCGGTTCCGTTCGGAGGCAGCCATACGCGTATTTCGTTGTTTTCCGCGTTCGCGACAGCGAACACGTTCATCACAATCAACAGCGCGGCCAGCAATACACTTGCCCATTTCTTCATCACGCAATCATCTCCTCTGTTTAATTATTTGTGGAAATCACCCACCAATACATGCATCATACTGTTTTTATGTATAATTTGTAAATAAACAATTCTTAAACCACTAACTTTTCTAGTTTTGTTTGCTATTTTTCGCCCATTTCACGATATTTTCCGGGCGTCATGCCTTCATATCGTTTAAATACGCGGATAAAAGTTATATCGCTGATATAGCCCACCGCT
>CAWVLE010000080.1:0-3362 GCA_963929805.1 uncultured Eubacteriales bacterium
GATCTGTCCGGCCGCAATGGCTTTGACCAGGCGGCGCGTCCCCACCACCTTATCGGCTGTATTCAGCTCATCAAGCATTGCTATCCCCCTTTACATCGAACTTATATAGAATACCATTCGCCGCCAAAAATGTCAAATTAAAAATCGATAAGCGGCGCGTATCTTTTTTGTGCGGGGGTCCGCCCGGGCCCCCGCGCAAAAGCGTTTGGCTTAATAGGTTTCGTGTATTTCCACGTTTTTATAGCGCTTCATGCCCGTGCCGGCCGGGATCAGCTTGCCGATGATCACGTTTTCCTTAAGCCCCAGCAGCGGGTCGATCTTGCCCTTGATGGCCGCCTCGGTCAAAACGCGCGTGGTCTCCTGGAAAGAGGCCGCCGACAGGAAGGACTCGGTCGCCAGCGACGCCTTGGTAATGCCCAGCAGTATGCGCTTTGCGGTCGCCGGGCGCCCGCCGCGCAGGATCGTGGCCTCGTTTTCCTGCTCAAAGCGGAAGATGTCCACCAGCGATCCGGGCAGGAGCGAGGTGTCGTTGGCGTCGTCCACCTTTACCTTGCGCAGCATCTGGCGCACGATAACCTCGATATGCTTGTCGGCGATTTCCACGCCCTGGCGCCGGTAAACCGACTGAACTTCCTTTACCTGATATTCCTGAACCGCCTTGACGCCCAGTATACGCAGCAAATCGTGCGGGTTAATCGAGCCTTCGATCAGTTCGTCGCCCGCTTCCACGTGGTCGCCTTCCTGCACCTTCAGCTTGGAGCCGTAGTTGATGGCGTATTTTTTCACCTCGTGGTCTTCGCTGGTTACGATGATCTCGCGGCGCTTTTTGCTGTCCACCGACATGGTAACCGTGCCCGAAATTTCCGAAAGCGTGGCTTCGCGCTTGGGCTTTCTGGCCTCGAACAGCTCTTCCACGCGCGGAAGACCCTGGGTAATATCGTCGCCGGTGGCCACGCCGCCGGTGTGGAAGGTACGCATGGTCAGCTGCGTGCCGGGCTCGCCGATTGACTGGGCCGCGATGATGCCCACCGCTTCGCCCACGTCCACCAGCCGTCCGTTGGTCATGTTGGCGCCGTAGCAGCGCGCGCACACGCCGTGCTCGTTTCGGCAGGTCAGCACGCTGCGCACGTTCATTTCGGTGATGCCGGCCGCCACAATGCGCTGGGCGATATCGTAGGTGATCAGCTCGTTTACGTGAACCAGCACTTCGCCCGTGGCGGGGTCGGTCACGTCCTCGGCGGCCACGCGGCCGCGGATGCGGTCCATGAGCGACTCAATCTGTTCGCCGTCGGCTACAATCTCGCTTACCGGCAACCCGCGCACGCGCTCGCCGCGGCTTTCGTAGCAGTCCAGCTCGCGCACGATGATATCCTGCGATACGTCCACCAGGCGGCGGGTCATGTAACCCGAGTCGGCGGTACGCAGCGCGGTGTCGGCCAGCGATTTGCGGCTGCCGTGCGAGGAGAGGAAGAACTCCAGTACGCTCAGGCCCTCGCGGAAGTTGGCGCGGATAGGCAGCTCGATGATCTTGCCCGAAGGCGAGGCCATCAATCCGCGCATGCCGGCCAGCTGGCGAATCTGGTTGACCGAACCGCGGGCGCCCGATTGCGCCATCATGTTGATGGGGTTGAAGGCGTCAAGCGAGGCCATAACTTCCTTGGTTACGTCGTTGGTCGCGGTTTCCCAAATCTTGGTTACGGCCATATAGCGCTCGTTTTCGGACAGGCGGCCGCGCTTAAATTCGCGCTCGATGCGGTGCACCTGGCCCTCCGCGTCGGCCAGGATGGAGCGCTTTTTCTCCGGCACCACGATATCGGCCACCGACACGGTGACCGCGCCGCGCGTGGAGAATTTAAAGCCCAGCGCCTTGATCCTGTCCAGCATCTGCGCAGTAATGGTCACGCCGCACGCGCGATAGCAGTTGTCGACGATTTTGCCCAGCATCTTTTTGTCCACCACGCAGTCGACCTCGAGCTTGAACATATCGTCCACCGTCTCGCGCCTGGTCATGCCCATGTTCTGGGGAATGGCGTCGTTAAAGATCACCCGGCCGATGGTGGTTTCCACGATACGGCGGTAGGTCTGGCCGTCCACCACGCGCTTCATGCGGATGTGGCAGCGCGCCTGCAGGGACAGCACGCCCGTCTGGTAGGCCATGAGCGCCTCGTCCACGTCGGTAAAATACTTGCCCTCGCCCTTGGCGCCCTCGCGAATCTGGGTCAGATAATAGCAGCCCATAACCATGTCCTGGGTAGGCGAAATAACCGGTTTGCCGTCCTGCGGTTTTAGTATGTTGTTTGCCGACAGCATCAAAAAGCGCGCCTCGGCCTGGGCCTCCATGGAAAGCGGCACATGTACGGCCATCTGGTCGCCGTCAAAGTCGGCGTTAAAGGCGGTGCAGCACAGCGGATGCAATTTGAGCGCCTTGCCTTCCACCAGCACCGGCTCGAAAGCCTGAATGCCCAGGCGGTGCAGCGTGGGCGCGCGGTTGAGCATAACCGGATGATCGCGTATGACCTCTTCCAGTACGTCCCACACCTCGGGGCGCAGCCGCTCCACCGCGCGTTTTGCGGTCTTCACGTTTACGGCCGAGCCCTGATTGACCAGCCGCTCAATGACAAAGGGTTTGAAAAGTTCAAGCGCCATTTCCTTGGGCAGACCGCACTGGAACAGCTGCAGGTTGGGGCCTACCACGATAACCGAGCGGCCCGAATAGTCCACGCGCTTGCCCAGCAGGTTCTGGCGGAAACGGCCCTGTTTGCCGCGCAGCAGGTCGGACAGGCTCTTAAGCTGGCGTCCGCCCGCGCCGGTTACCGGACGGCCGCGCCGGCCGTTATCGATCAGCGCGTCCACCGCTTCCTGCAACATGCGCTTTTCGTTGCGCACGATGATGTCGGGCGCGCCCATTTCCAGCATGCGCTTTAACCGGTTGTTGCGGTTGATCACGCGGCGGTACAAATCGTTAAGGTCGGCGGTGGCGAAACGGCCGCCGTCCAGCTGCACCATGGGGCGCAGCTCGGGCGGAATCACCGGCACCACGTCCAGTATCATCCATTCGGGTTTGTTTCCGCTCTGGCGGAAGGCCTCCACCACTTCCAGGCGCTTTACGATACGGGTGCTCTTTTGGCCTTCGGTTTCCTTGCCGGTGTCTTTTTTGGTCAGTTTATCGATTTCCTCGCGCAGCTCGGCCGCCAGCGCGTCCAGATCCAGCTCGCGCAAAAGCTCGCGCACGGCCTCCGCGCCGATACCCACGCGGAAAGCGTCCGGGCCGTATTCGGCCAGCTTGCGCTGGTACTCGGCCTCGTACAGCAGCTGGTTTTTCTCAAGCGAGGTCTCGCCCGGATCAAGCACTATATAGGAAG
>CAWVLE010000081.1:0-6454 GCA_963929805.1 uncultured Eubacteriales bacterium
GGAGCTTACTTAAACGTAAGTGACCGCCGTTTGCAAGTGACGCTGACGCCGTAAGCAAAAAACGCTTCCTCTCTTTTCTTTTCAGAAACGGTTTTTGCGTTTGCAGGCTTTGTCAGCGCTCTGAGGCGCGCGTTAACGCGCGCGCCTGCGGCGGTTAAGAGCCGCGCGGCAGGAATTTGGGCTTCCTGTCGCGAACTGTTACCTGAATTTGTCCCGCCGCCCATTTTTATGAATCCATACAAAAGGAGATCCGACAGCTATGCAAGCGAAAACCCGCGATATGACCACCGGCAATCCACTCTGGCTTATTTTGAGCTTTGCGCTGCCCCTGATGGCCGGCAACATGTGCCAGCAGCTTTACACCATGACTGATACGGCGATTGTGGGAAAGTTTATCGGCATAGACGCGCTGGCGGCCCTGGGCGCGAGCGACTGGCTCAACTGGCTGGTGCTGGGCATTGTGTCCGGCTTTGCGCAGGGATTTTCGCTGCTTGTCGCCCAGCGTTTCGGCGCGGGCGATTACGACGGCGTACGCAGCGCGGTTGGCGCTTCCGCCGTACTTGCCGCGGTCATGGCGCTGGCGCTTACCGCGCTCGGGCTGGCCTTCGCGCGCCCCGCGCTTATCGCCATCGACACGCCGGAAAACATATTAAACGATTCGTACGTCTATCTTTCCATCCTGTACGGCGGCATTCCGATCATCATGACCTATAACCTGCTCTCGTCGGTGCTTCGCGCGCTGGGCAACGGCCGCGCGCCGCTGTACGCCATGCTGGTAGCGTCGGCCACCAACGTCGCGTTGGATCTGTTGTTTATACTGGCGTTTCACTGGGGCGTGGCCGGCGCGGCCATCGCCACGGTCATCGGCCAGATGGTGTCGTGCGTATATTGCCTGCTTGTAATGCGCAAAATGCCCATTTTGCGCCTGAAGCGCGCCGACTTCCACGTGGATTGGACGCTGGGCAAGCGCCTGTTGCGGCTGGGCGTGCCCATGGCGCTGCAAAACATGGTCATCGGCGTGGGCGGCATTATACTGCAAAGGGTAATCAACGGCTTTGGCATTGTGCTGGTAGCCGGGTTCGTGGCCACCAACAAACTGTACGGCTTGATCGAGCTGGCCGCCGTCTCCTACGGCTATGCGGTATCCACCTATGTGGGGCAAAACCACGGCGCGCGTAAAAACGACCGCATCAAAAAAGGGATGCGCGCCTCCGTATCCGCCAGCGTGCTTACTGCGGTGGGCATCGGCGCGCTGATGCTGATATTGGGGCGCAATATCCTGAGCCTGTTTATCGACGGCGCGGCCGAAAACGCGGCGCAGGTTATGGACGTGGCCTTCCGCTACCTTTCCATTATGAGCGTGTGCCTGCCCATACTGTACCTTCTGCACAACTACCGTTCGGCGCTACAGGGCATGGGCGACACCTTTGTGCCCATGCTTTCGGGCGTGGCCGAACTGGCCATGCGCATATCATCCGCGCTGATACTGCCCATGTTCATCGGCATAGACGGCATTTTCGTGGCGGAAGTGGCCGCCTGGACCGGCGCGGCGCTGTTGCTCATCGCGGCCTATTACGCGCGGGCGCGCAACCTTTCGCTGTAAAAAAGGTTCAGCCCTCGTTTGCCGCCTCCTGCAGCCGCCTGACCAGGTTGCGGATGTATTCGCGCGCGTGGCTCTCCATTAAAAACTGCTCCTGAGGCGTATCCGCCCTGTCGCCCATCAGCCCGACGAATTGGCTTACCTTCAGCCCCAGCGCCTCCTGCATATCCTGATCCGAGCCGCGCGGGCTGACCAGGTAATAGCACAAAAGCGAATCCTCCTGCCCGATGCGGTGGGCGCGGTCCTCCGCCTGGGAATGCACTGCGGGCGACCAGTCCATTTCCCCAAACACCACGCAGCTGGCGCGCTGCAGGTTCAGCCCGCTGGCCGCGCGCAGCGACACGCAGCATAAATTGGTCTTGCCTTCCATAAACGCGCACCGCGCCTCGTCTTTCGCGCGCTCGCTTTCGCGCCCCGTTATAAAAACCGGGCGCGCCGGCTTGAGCTCTTTTTTGTAGATATCCATTACCGCGTGGTGATGGGCGAACAAAAGCACCTTTTCCCCGCCCTCCAGCAGCGCGCGCACAAAGGCCGCCACGTAAGGCGCTTTCGCGATGCCCGTGGCCTGCCGCTGCTGCTGGCAAATCTGTTCCTCGGCCAGGGCGCGCGCCGACGGGTCCTCGATATCGCCAAGCCCGGCCACCCGCGCCATCACCGGCCCCATAAGGGCGCGGTAAACCGCGTCGTCCCAGTCAATTTCCTGAACCAGGCGGCGCTTGGGCGGCAGCTGGCTCAGCACGTCGCGCTTTAGCCTGCGCAGCATCAGCCCTTCGCGGCGCAGGTGCTCGCCCAGCAATTCGGGCTTTTGCACCACGTTGTTGCCGTACCCGTAACACCATTCGCGCGTAAAGCTTTCAAAATCGCCCAAAAAGTGATAATCCAATATGTTTACCACGTTCCATATCTCGCCGCCGTGGTTGTATATGGGCGTGCCCGAAAGCCCAATCACATTTTCGGCCGTGCCTGAAACCAGGCTCGCGGCCGAATACTTTTCCGTTCCCGCGTGGCGCAGCTCCTGCACCTCGTCAAATATGGCCGTCCTAAAGCCCAGGTTAGGCAGCGTCCGCTTCCAGCCGCGCAGCAGCAGATAGTGTATGATGTAAACCTCGGCCTCGGGCAGATCGTAGGGCTTCAGCCCGCGTATCACGTGTACGCGCACCGCGCGGCCGTCCAGCCGCAAAAATCGGTCCACCTCGCGCTGCCAGTTGCGCATAAGATGGGGCGGCACCACCAGCAGCGCCGGATAGGCGGATGTACAGGCCAGAAACGCCAGCGCCTGCACGGTCTTGCCCAGGCCCATCTCGTCGGATAGCAGCGCGCGCCTGGAATTGAGCAAAAAAGCCAGCCCCTCTTTTTGAAAGGGCATCAGTTCTCCCGCAAAGCTGAGCGCGGGCGGCTCGGCCGAATCGCTCCGCGACAGGCGCGCCTCGCGCCGGGCGGCGTATTCGCGCGCCTCCTCCAGCGCGCTTTCCCAGCGCGCCTGATCTGCCGGCCTGACCGACAGCGGATAGCGCAGCATCAGCCAGTTCAGCTCGCCGATAATGCGCCGGTGCGCGGTAAAACGCGCCACGCCCCGGCCCCGGCCCTCGCATCCGGGAAAAAGCCGCTTCGCCAGCTCGGTCACGCACGGCTCGCCCCGTATCGTCCAGCACCGGCTGCGGCGGTTGTAGCTGAGCGTGCCGTAGTAGTGCGGCGCAGGGCCGGCGTCGCGCAGATAGGGCGGATAGCTCACGGCAACGCCACCCCCCACAACCGGTTGAGCCCAAACACCACCAGCGGCTTGCCCGCAACGCAGCGCGGCAGGTTCACGCCGCGCGTGGTAACCACGATCAGGGCGGAAAGCGCGTCGCTCTTTAAATATCGCGCGGCCTGCTCCATCAGGCGGCGGCGCGGCGGCGCGCCGCGCTTTACCTCGATGCCCACGCTGCCCGCAAGGAAATCCACCCGGCAGCGCGGCCCCAGCGGCGCTTCGTGGCGCGCCTCGATGCCGGCCGCGTCCAGCGCGGCGGCCACCATTTTGTGCAGGTCATACTCCGCGGGCGCGGCGGGCACGCGCAGCGTGCAAAGCGCGCGCGTCACCGCCTGCATTTGCTTATCCACGTTCAGCATCCGTTCAAGCCGCCTTTATCTTACAAAATCCCTCGGCTTCGCCGGGCTATTTTATGTAAGTCACCTTGTAATCCGCCTGTTCGATCGCCTCGGCCAGCGTTTCGTCCGCCACCGGGCGCGTCAGCGTCACGTAGGCGGCGTTGTCCTCCAAACTCACGCGCGCGCTGACCCCCTCGATCGACTCCAGCGCCTCCTTCACGTGCGCCTGGCAGTGTTCGCACATCATACCCTCTACCCCGATGGTCTTGCAAACGCCCTCCGCCCGATCCGTATCCGCCGTTTCGCAAGCGGTTAACGCGGCGTCGCAGGCCACGCCGCACGCCGCCGGCGCAGGTTGCGTTGGGGCGTGCCAGGGTTTGAACGCGCGCAGCCTGAGCGCGTTGCTGACCACGCATACCGAGCTCAGGCTCATGGCCGCCGCGCCAAACATGGGATTGAGCTTCCAACCCAGCAGGGAATAAAACGCGCCGGCCGCGAGCGGGATGCCGATCGCGTTATAGAAAAACGCCCAGAACAGATTTTCCTTTATGTTGCGAATGACCGCGCGCCCCAGGCGCACCGCGCTGACCGCGTCCAATAAATCGCTTTTCATCAGCACCACGTCGGCCGATTCGATGGCGATGTCCGCGCCCGCGCCAATCGCGACGCCCACGTCCGCGCGCGTCAGCGCAGGCGCGTCGTTAATGCCGTCGCCCACCATGGCCACCACTTTGCCCTGCGATTGCAATTGCCGCACCGCGCGTTCCTTGTCCTCGGGCATGACTTCGCTCACCACGCTGTCTATGCCCAACTGGCGCCCCACGGCTTCCGCCGCCAGGCGGTTATCGCCGGTCAGCATTACGGTTTCAATGCCCAGCTTTTTAAATTCGGCCACCGCTTCCGCGCTGGTGCTCTTTACCCCGTCCGCCACCGCTATCAGGCCGGTTACCCGGCCGTCTTGCGCAAAGTACAGCGGGGTTTTGCCTTCCGCGGCCAAAGCCTGGGCTTTATCCTCCATGCTGCCCAGATCCACATCCGCTTCGCGCATTTGGCGCAGATTGCCCGCCAGAACCGCCGCGCCGTCCAGCTTTGCGCGCACGCCCAGGCCGGGCAGGGCCTCAAAGCCTTCCACCGCTTCGGGCCTGATCCCCTCGCGCGAAACGTATTCCATCACCGCCTCGGCCAGCGGGTGTTCGCTGCCCGCTTCCAGCGAGGCCGCCAGGCGCAGCAGCTGCTCGCGCGCGACGCCGTCCGCGCCCACAACGTCGGTCACGCGCGGCTTGCCTTCGGTAAGCGTGCCGGTCTTATCCAACACCACCGCGTTAACCGAGTGGACGCGCTCCAGCGCCTCCGCGTTTTTAAACAATATGCCCAGCGAGGCCGCGCGTCCGGTGCCCACCATAATGGCCACCGGCGTGGCCAGGCCCAGCGCGCAGGGGCAGGAAACGACCAGCACCGATATGGCGATGGACAGCGCAAATCCCGCGTCCCGCCCAAGCAGCCACCATAGCGCGCCCGAAAAGAGCGCGATGGCGATTACGACCGGCACAAACACGCCGCTTATCTTATCGGCCAGCCGGCCGATAGGCGCCTTGGAAGCGCCCGCCTCCTCCACCAGTTTCACGATTTGCGAAAGCGTGGTATCGCCCGCCTCACGATCCACCCGCACGCGAATAAATCCGTTTTTGTTCAGCGTGCCCGCGCTGACCGTATCGCCTTCGCGCTTTTCCACAGGTATGCTCTCGCCGGTCAGGGCCGACTGGTCTACCGACGTAGCGCCCGATATAATGGTGCCGTCCACCGCGATGGCGCTGCCCGGGCGGATTTGCACGGTTTCGCCTACGCGCACCTCTTCCACGCTTACCTCAACCGCCGCGCCTTCGCGTTCCACCAGCGCGGTCTTGGGCGCCAGGTCGATCAGCTTTTTAATGGCCTCGCCCGTCTTGCCCTTGCTGCGTGATTCCAGATATTTGCCCAGCGTGATCAGCGTCAGTATCATGGCCGCCGATTCAAAGTACAGGTCCATTGCGTAGGCTTCCGCCGCGGCCGTATCCCCCGCGCCCGTTGCAAAGGCGATGCGGTAAAGCATGATTACGCCGTACGCCAGCGACGCGGCGGAACCCATGGCGATCAGCGAATCCATGTTGGGCGAGCGGTGCCACAGCGCCTTAAACCCCACGCGGTAGTACTTCTGCCCGGCGATCACTACCGGCAGCGTAAGTAAAAACTGGGTCAGCGCGCGAATCAGCGCCCCGCCGCCTCCATGAAAGGCCGCCGGCATGGGCAACCCCAGCATATGCCCCATGGACACGTACATAAGCGGTATCAAAAATATGAACGACACGATCAGCCGCAGCCGCACCGACTTTTCCTCATCGCGCGATAAGCCGCCCGCCTCGCCCTTTTTGCGTTGCGCGCCCGGCAGCGACGCGCCGTACCCGGCCGCCTGAACCGCCCGGATAATCCCATCGGCATTAAGCGCCGATTCGTCATAGTCCACGCGCATGCTGCCCGAGAGCAAATTGACGCTCACCTCGCGCACGCCCGGCAGTTTCCTTACGCTTTTTTCTACATTGGCTGAGCAGGCCGAGCAGGTCATGCCGCTCACCTGAAAGGTCTGTTTCAAATTGATCCCCCCTACGCGCCTGTTTCCTATGCAAATAGTATAACGCGCAAAAGGGTTTGTCAATCGCGTTCAGGGGGAATAAGTTAGTGTTAACTATCTATCAACCAACTTTACATACATCCGCCCGCGGGCGGCCTGGC
>CAWVLE010000082.1:0-3751 GCA_963929805.1 uncultured Eubacteriales bacterium
CGGTTAACGGACGAAGCCGGACGCGACGCGTCCGGCCCGGTGTGTGCTGTGATTATATGGTTCGTACTTTCAGGGCTGCGCGCGTACCCGCGCGCAGCGTGCCCCGAGGTTTCCTTGCGTTTCTTAATAAAGGTTTTTGGTGAGGAAACGCCCCATGGCGCGCCGCGTCAGGCCGCGGGCTTGACCGCAACGAACAACTGATCGTTCATATCTTCGTCGTTAAAGAAATTGTAGGTGGTAAAGTTATAGTAAAAACGCTCCGCGCCATACACGCCGTACCCGTCCTGGTTGTGGTCGGTGGTGTCGTAGGGATCGGCCACGATCAGCACGTCGTCCTGATAGGTCTCGGTGCCCATCGTGTCGTAGCCGATTACCACCTGCCAGTGTCCGCCCCAGTCGTTCCAGCACACCAGCACCGGCATGCCCTCCTCCAGGAAGCCGCGCAGCATGTCCAGCGTGAAGGGGTTGTCCTCGGTCAAATCGTGCGTGGTGGTCAGCTCAAATCCGCCTACCGCCTCAAAGATGTCGATCACCTGGTCCAGGCTGGTGGCGCTGGGCTCGGTGCCGCCCACGCCGGTGGTCCGGCCGGTGGAGCGGAAGGCCGCCAGGCTTTCCTCGTTGTAATCGCCCAGCTTGCCAAAGTAGTTGATCGCCATCAGCGCCGAGGTGACGCCGCAGCTCCACTCGCTGGTCTGCTGCTGGGTCTTAAAGGCGGGCAGGATTACGAGCGTGTCGTTAGAGGTCATGTTGTAAAAGTCCAGCCGGGAATAATACGGCGAATCCACGTGGTCGCCCATGCGCTCCACGCTGTCCGCCCCGTCCTCTTCGGACAGATCCACCGAGTAGGGAATTTTCATCTCGTCGGTGTAATTCCCGTGATTTTCCTCCGCTTCGGCGCAAATGCCCAGACCCAGTACCATTACCATAGCGGCAAGCAAAACAGAAAGGTATTTTTTCATTTTTCAATACTCCCTTCCCGGGGGGCCTTGCGCCCCCGGCCACAGTAATAAAGTAGAAAGCCCCCGCATAAGTCCGCGTTCAGGAAAACCCGTTCCATTTTTCCAGCACGGGCATCATTATAGGGGCAACGCGCCCCCGGCGCAAGCGAACGGGGCTTAAATTTCCGGTTAAGTTTTAAACGCGCCCGCCCGGCGCGCGTTTGGGGGGGCAAAACGCGGCCGGCGCTTCCAAAATTGAAAATTTCATCTGCAGGCCCTTGAAATAAAAGGCAAATTGCGATAGGATATTTGCGTGACGCGGCCGCGCCGCGCGGCGGCGTTTAAATTTTTAAAGAGGTGAACCGACCATGAAGAAAAGCTTTATAGCCATGCTGGCGTCGCTGGTGCTGGCGCTGTGCCTGGCGGTTCCGGCGCTGGGCGAACAGGCCATGTCCGACGACTGGCGCGATTTTACGGTGGAGCTGTGCGGCAGCGTATACGCCCTGCCCCTTCCGGTTCAGACGCTGGTAGACGACGGCTGGACGATCGATCTGGGCGACGAAGTGCTCGAGCCCAACAGCTATATGCTGTCCACCCCCATGGAGCGGGACGGCGCGCGCGTATACGTGCAGGTGATTAACCTGGGCATCGACGAGATGGCCGCATCCGACTGCCTGGTGGGCCAGATTTCCGTCGATTCGTATCAGGCCGAGGACGGCGCCTCGATTACCCTGGCCGGCGGCATCACGCTGGGCAGCACGATGGAGCAGATCACCGCCGCCTACGGCGCCGCGGGCGACACCTACGAGGGCTCCTCTTCCACCCGGCTTACCTATTCGCTGGGCAGCTACCGCGAAATGACCCTGAGCGTGGACAACGAAACCGGCGCGCTCAGCAGCGTCGAAGTGCAAAATTTTGAAGCGCCCGAGGGCTATAACGACGAGGCGCTGGCCGCCCCGGTAGAGGTGCCCGAAAGCGTAACCGCCTACCAGGCGCCCGAAGATCTGGGCGATGACCTGCTCTCCTTTAACATAAAGCTGAACGGGCAGCTGTACTGCCTGCCCGCGCCCTTTGCCGCCTTTGAGGCAAACGGGGCCATGCTCACCTCCGCGCCCGAGGGCAAGCTGTCCGCGCGCGCGAGCGTGTTTGGCGTAGAGATGAACATGGGCGGCGCCACGCTGCGCACCGCGCTTTACAACGATTCGCCCAAGGCCAACATCGCCGAAAACTGCATGGTGTGCAAGATTGAGGCGCGCGAGGGCGAGGGCGTCACCCTGGAACTGCCGGGCGGCATCACCATCGGTACGACCCACGACGAGCTGAAAGATGCGCTGGAAGGCCTGGAGTACGAATTGTACGAGGGCAGCGGCTATACGAGCTATACGCTGAGCAGCGAGGACATCTTGAAGGAGATCGCGATCCTGGTGGACAGCGAAACCGGTCTGGTGTACGACATAAGCGTGGAATACCTGCCGTAAGGGCAAAGGCAATCGGGCTTTGTAAGCGGTATAAAGCGGCGAGGGAAGAAAAAGCTCCCCCCGCCGCTTTTTTGCCGCGCGCGAAAGACGGGCGCGCGGCTTTGACTCAGTCCACGCGCGCGGCCTCGTAAAGGCCCAGCGTCAACAGCATGGTGTCGCGCACGCCGTCCAAATCGTTTTCAAATCGTTCTCCGCTTTCCAGACAATGGTAAAAGCGGCTTATGCAGGGCAGGTGCCCGTTGCCCCAATAGCCCTTGCCCAGCGTCTCGCCGCCGGTCAGGCGCTGGCGCGTAACGCCCTCGGGCGTAAACACGCTTAGTTCCTCGCCCTCTATGCGCACGGCGCCCTTTTCCAGCTGTATCTCCAGCATAATGGGCGCGTCGGTACAATAGCCGGTGCTGGCGTAGAACAGCGCGCAGCGCCCGCCAAAGTCGATGCGCGCCTCCACGGTGTCCTCCACCTGGATTACGCCGCGCAGGTGGCGGTTGCGCATGGATACGGCGAATTCGCCCGGCGCGCCCAGCAGGTACACCATCAGATCCAGCGTGTGTATGGATTGATTAATCAGCGCGCCGCCGCCCTCGCTGGCCCACTGGCCGCGCCAGTGGCTTTGGGTATAGTAGGGCGCCTCGCGCCGCCAGGTGACAAAGGCGCGCGCGCCCAGCGCCTCGCCCAGTTCCCGGCCGCGCAGTATTTCGCGCGCGCGCTGCGTTGCGGGGTTAAACCGGTTTTGAAAGCATACGCCCAGGCGCGCGCCCCGGCAGGCGGCGTAGAGCGCGTCCCACTGGCCGCGCGTGATGGCGGCCGGCTTTTCCATAAACACGCTCAGGCCGCGCGCGGCCGCCTCCATGGCCATGGGCGCGTGCAGGTAGTGCGGCGTAAGCACGTGCAAAACGTCTATCGGGCAATGATCCAGCATATCGCTCAGGCGGTCAAACGGGCGCGCGCCGTATTTTTCGGCCAGCGCGCGGGCGCGCTCGGGCAGTATATCGCACGCCGCGGCCAGCTCTACGCCGGGCATGCTGTTTAGTACGGCCGCGTGTACCTGGGCGATGGCGCCGCAGCCCACAATCCCCGCGCGCATCATACGCCGTAGGTGCCGCGGGTGTCGGCGTATACGGCTTCGCGCGGCGGTTTGCGGCGCGAAGCGGCCCGGCGCTTGTTCAGTTCGGCCAGGAACAGTTCCTCGTCCACGGGCACGTCCACCGCGCGGCCCAGCCAGGAGGACAGGTGCATGGCGTTGGACAGCTGCAAACCGCGTATGCCCTCCTCGCCCCGGGCGATCAGCGGCGCGCCCGTCAGGATGTGCGCGGCAAAGGCGGTTAAAACGCCCGC
>CAWVLE010000083.1:0-2932 GCA_963929805.1 uncultured Eubacteriales bacterium
TCATGAGAATGTATTCTGGAGAGCAACTGAATTTGATTGCATTCCCCATGGGCGGCATTGGCGCGGGCAATATCTGCCTGCTGGGCACGGGCGCCATTGGCGGCGTGGCGCTGCGCAATACGCCCGCCTATCGAAACGATCCCATGATTTTTGCCGCGCTTACCGTAAAAGGCGAGGAAAACATCTCCCGCGTGGTGGAGGCGCCCGTTCCCGGCATGAATATTTTTGCCCGGCACGAGGATTCCGGGCTGGGATTGACCGGGAAAAACTACGGCCTGCCGCGGTTTGAGTCGGGTGAATTTTCCGCGGCCTTTCCGTTTGCCAATATCCGCCTGAGGGACGGACGCATGCCGGTCGAGGCGCGCGTTACCGGGTGGAGCCCGTTTGCACCGGGCGACGCCGACGCGTCCAGCCTGCCTTTCGCGGCGGTGGAGTATACTTTTGAAAACACTTCCGGGCGCGACGTTGAGGCCGTGTTTTACTTTGCCAGCGAAAACTTTATGAAGAAAAATAATTCCGCGTCTGTGCGCGTGGTGGAAAACGGCTACGTGCTGGAGCAGCCCGCCGATCCGGAGGATACCTCCGCGCAGGGCGCGTTCTGCGTCCAGGCCGATTGCGCGGCCCATGTGGATGCCGCCTGGATTCGCGGCGGCTGGTCCTTTGATGTGTTGACCATGGTGTGGAACGACATCCGCGCCGGCGTGAGCGCGGACAAGGCGCACAGCGACGATTATCCCGCCGCCAGCCCGGGCGCCATGCTCTCGGTTCCCTTTAAACTGGGCCCCGGCGAAAAGAAAAGCATCGCGCTGCGCATGTGCTGGTATGTGCCCGGTTCCGGGATCCACGCCGGTTTGAGCGAGGAAATTTTAAACGATCCCAAGGCCGATACCGAGTATCACCCCTGGTACAGCGGCCGCTTTGGCTGTGTAGACGAGGCCGCGTGCGATTGGAAAGCGCGCTTTGCGCAACTGCGCGGCGAGAGCGAAAGGTTCAGCCGGTGCTTCTTTGATACCGATCTGCCCGAGGAAATCCCCGAGGCGGTGGCCGCCAATCTGTCCATACTCAAATCCACCACCGTGCTGCGCCAGCGCGACGGGCGTTTCTGGGGCTGGGAGGGCAGCGCGGACGAGCGCGGCAGCTGCCACGGCTCCTGCACCCACGTGTGGAATTACCAGCAGGCGCTGTGCAACCTCTTCCCCGAGCTGGAGCGCTCGCTGCGCGAAAGCGAGTTCTTCGTATCGCAGTCCGAGGAAGGGCACCAGAATTTCCGCACGGCGCTGCCCATCCAGACTACCGGAGACCACCGTTTCCACGCGGCCAGCGACGGCCAGCTGGGCGGCATCGTAAAGGTATGGCGCGACTGGCATATATCGGGCGACACCCAGTGGCTGCGCCATATGTGGCCCAGGGTACGCAAGAGCCTGGACTATTGCATCGAACTGTGGGATCCGGATCATGAGGGCGTTCTTAAAAAGACCCACCACAATACCTACGATATCGAATTCTGGGGCGCGGACGGCATGTGTACAAGCTTTTACCTGTCCGCGCTGAAGGCCGCCTGCGATATGGCTGCGGCGCTGGGCGACGAGGCGGAAAAATACAGCGCGCTTTATAAAAAAGGCCGCGCCTACATGGAGGAAAAACTGTTCAACGGGGAGTATTTTTATCAGCAGGTGGAGTGGGACGGAATCGCCGCGTTGGAAAAGATGGACGGCAACAGCCTGATGAACGACAAATATTCGCCCGAGGTACGCGCGCTGCTGGAAAAGGAAGGCCCGCGCTATCAGTACGGCGCCGGCTGCATCTCGGACGGCGTGCTGGGCGTATGGCTGGCGGAAATCAGCGGCCTGACCGATATTATCGACGAGGCCAAGCTGCGCAAAAATCTGGAAAGCATCTATAAGTACAACTTCAAGCGCGATCTGTCTTCTCACGCCAACCCGCAACGCCCCGGATACGCGCTCAACCACGAAGGCGGGCTGCTTTTGTGCACCTGGCCCTTTGGCGGCAAGCCGTCGCTGCCCTTTGTCTACAGCGACGAGGTGTGGACGGGCATCGAATACCAGGTGGCCTCGCACCTGATCATGAAGGGCTATCTGATGGAAGGGCTGGAAATTGTGCGCGCCCTGCGCGCGCGCTACGACGGCCGCGTGCGCAATCCGTTTAACGAATACGAGTGCGGAAACTGGTACGCGCGCGCCATGGCTTCCTACGCGCTGATTCAGGCTTATACCGGCGTGCGCTACGACGCGCTGAACAAAACGCTTCGGGTAAGCCGCCGAAACGCCGCCCATTTCCGCAGCTTCCTTTGCACGCAAGGCGGATACGGCACCGTGACGCTCAAGGACGGAAAAGTGACGCTTGACGTGGCGTCGGGCAAGATCGAGGTTGACGCTATCGTCTGGGACGATTAAACGGCGTAAAAGGGACGCCGCAAAATCAATGCCGGGCGGGCGCGCGCATATCTTGCGCCCACCCGGAAACAGAGGAAGGGGAAGGCTTTTATGCACTACGCAATTATGGATCAGTTAAGCGCCATTACACACGCGAAAACGCGGTCGATTTGCTCGGAAAACCTGACTGGAGAAAAGGGCGGCGGCGCCCGTTGCGAACTGGAAAACGGCGTGGCCAGCCACGCGGCGCAGGGCCTGGGCAAAGGATGGAAAGTAAATCCCTACACCTATGTGCAGGCGGGCGAGACGCTTACCCTGGCGCAGGTGGAAGGTTCGGGCGCCATCAAGCACATCTGGCTGACGCCCACGGGCGACTGGCGCAGGCAAATCATCCGCTTTTACTGGGACGGCTGCGAGGAACCGGCCGTGGAATGCCCGCTGGGCGATTTCTTTGCCAGCGGCTGGGGCGTGTATTCGCAGATTAATTCGCTGGCCGTCTGCGTAAACCCGGGCTCGGCGTTTAACTGCTATTGGAATAT
>CAWVLE010000084.1:0-4588 GCA_963929805.1 uncultured Eubacteriales bacterium
GGAGGAAATCGTAAAGCTGTTTATCGGGCTTACCTATCTGCGCTCCGCGCGCTGGATACGCCCGGTCACGCCCGAGGGCCGCGCCGCGCTGGAGGCGTTCAGAAGCCGGATTGCCCGCGCAAGGCGGGCGCGCCCCGCCGGCGAAAGCCGGTGACAAAAACTCAGTTTTCCCGAAAAAGACGGATAAAAGGAGCGCCGCCCATTTGACGATATTGACTTTACCGGCATGAAAAACGCCCGCGGACTTCGTCTCGTCCGCGGGCATATTTTGCGCGTTTGAACGCGAAAGCGCGCCCGGTCAGCCCCACAGCAGCGACAGCATGGGCACGACCTGTTTTTTGCGGGAAACCACCTTGGGCAAAAAGGCGTGATGGTTTTTGACCTCCACGTTAAAGGCCTGCTCGATAATCTCCTCGCCGCCCAGCTCGATTAACTCGGTGCCCTCGCGCAGCACGTCGGTCAGCATTAAAAGCACCATGTCGTAGTGGCGCTCGGCCATACTCTGCCGCATCACGTCCACAAATTCGTCCACCCGGTCGATCATCTTCTGGGAATTAAGGCAGGTAATCTGGCCGATGCCCAGGCTGTGCCCGGCGATGTGGAATTCCTTAAAATCGGAAAATACCATGTCGCGCGCGGGCTTGTCCTCCGAGGCGTTAACAGAGAAGATGTCGCGCCCCAGCTCCTCCAGCGAAATGCCGGCGTAGCGCGCCATGCGGTCGGCCATGCGCCGGTCGCGCTCGGTGCAGGTGGGCGATTTAAACATGATCGTGTCGGACACGATGGCCGCGCACATCAGCCCGGCCAGCTTTTCCGAGGGCATCAGCCCCTTGTCCTGATACATGCTGGCGATAATGGTGGCGGTGGAGCCCACCGGCTCGTTGCGGAAATAGATGGGCGAGCCGGTCTGCACGTCGGCCAGGCGGTGGTGATCGATGATCTCCAATATCTCGGCCTGATCCAGCCCGCTTACCGACTGCGCGCGCTCGTTATGATCGACCAATACCACTCTTTTGCGGCGCGGCCGGATCAGGTGAAAGCGCGAAAGCGTGCCCGCCACCTTTTCATCGGCGTCCAGTATGGGATAGCAGCGGAAGCGGCTTTGCAGCATTACCTCGCGCACGTCGTCGATGTAGTCGTCCAGGTGAAAATGCACCAGGTCGTGATGCTGGCACACCCGGTTGATGGGAATGGATTGATAGATCATGCGCGCGGCGCGGTAGGCGTCGTAGGGCGTGGAAATGATGCAGGTGGCGCTTTTGGATTCGCGCAGCGCCTCGCTGAGCACCGACTGGCACATGATTACGCACTGCACGCCCTGCTCGATGGCGCGGGTAATGACCTCTTCCTGGCAGCCGCAGATCAGTATGGTGCTTTTGCCCATCTCGGGCAGCTGGCCCAGCCGCTGGGGCAGCGCGATGACCACCTCGCCGGAAATGGTGTCCAGCGCGGCGTCGCCGTCGCATATGATGCGCCCCTCCAGCGCGCTTAGCAGGTTGAACACCGGTATGCCTTCCACCACCGGGTTGTCGATGGAGCGCATGTCGTAGGAGGCGATGTCGCCCGGCGTAAGCATGCCGTACAGCGTGCCGCCCTCGCCCGTGACCGGCAGCGCCAGTATCTTGTTGTCGCCGCTTAGCATGGACCAGGCGCGGCTTACCGTCACCGCGCCGCTGAGCGCGGGCGGCGTGTCGTAGTTTAAATCGCGCACCTGCGTGCGCACGTTGTGCAGCAGCATGGGCGGCTCAAAGCCGAACCGGTCCAGCACCATCTGCGTTTCGTCGCTTACCTGGCCCAATCGGGCCGCCACGTATTCGTTTTCGCCCAGCGCGTTTCTAAGCGCCGCGTATGCCATGGCCGATACGATGGAGTCTGTATCCGGGTTGCGGTGCCCGGTAACGAAAATCGGTTCCAAGCAATTCACTCTCCCCGCACGGCGCCCGCGCGCGGCGGCACGCCGGGACGCCGGTATAATGGTAAATCCTACTATACAGATAGTAACAAATCCGCCGCGTAAGCGCAAGGCAAAAATTGTGTAAAAACCGCCCGGCCTATGCGCAAATCAGCCGCGCGCCGGTTTTTCGGACAGCGCGCGCAGCAATCCTTCGCATCCGGCCAGCACGTCGCGCCAGGCGGCCTCAAAATCGCCCGTATACCATGGATCGGCCACCTCGCCGGGCCGCGCGGTATAGTCCATCAGCATGCGTATTTTATAGGCATACTCGCCGGGGCACATGCGGCGCATGTCGCGTATGTTGGCCCTGTCCATGCCGACGAGCAAATCGTACTTTCCAAAATCCTCCCTGCGCAGCCGCCGCGCGGCGTGCCCCGCGCAGGTGATGCCATGCTCGGCCAATTTGCGCCGCGCGGGCGGATAGACCGGGTTGCCGATCTCCTCGCCGCTGGTGGCCGCGGAATCAATCTGAAATTGCCCTTCCAGGCCGCGCTTTTTAACCAGGTCCTTCATAATATACTCGGCCATGGGGCTGCGGCAAATGTTGCCGTGGCACACGAAAAGTATTTTAACCATCTATTTATATCTCCTCATACATTGCGCGCGTGCTTTGCGCGCCTGATATTGCGCCGGGCTTTTGCCTATTGGGCCTCTTTGCGGCGGTCGGGCCTTACGAACGGGTAGGCGATTTCGCCGCTTAGCAAAATCGCGTATTTTTTCACGCGCCGGTAACAATTCCCGTGCACCTCTTTTTCCCGATAGCGGCGCAGCTGGTCCAGGTTCAACGCGGCCAGATAAATACCTTCGCGCTCGCCCGCTTCGAGTATGCGCGTGTCCCTCGAACCGTCCATTCCCGGCAGATAGGCGACCCCGTCAAAAACGCTGGAACCCCCGTTACAATCGGGCACCCCTTTGGGATAGTTACAGGTCGCGATGGCGAGCATGTTCTCATACGCGCGGCCGCGCAATTGCGAAAGCCGGTTGATCTCCATTGGGCAGGCGTTGGGGACGAGGATCAGTTCGGCGCCTTTCAGCATGAGAATCCTTGCGCTTTCCGGAAATTCCCTGTCGTAGCAGATCATCGCGCCCACGCGCACTTCTCCGCAGGCCGTATCCAGAGCGCAGACGTAAAAATCCTCTCCGGGCGTTAAGCTGCGCTCTACGTCGAAATCGCAGGTATGCACCTTGGCATAGGTAAGCTTTCGCTCTCCAAACCGGTCAAAAAGCGCCAGCGTGTTGCGCGGGCCTTTATCGTATTTTTCCAGCAACGTAATGCCTATGGCCATGTTCAGCGATTTTGCGAGGGCGGCAAACGAGTTTACGTAAACGCTGTCCCAAGACACAGCCTCCGCCTTCCACTGTTCCGGGGGCCGGTCATAAATGCGGTATCCGTTGCTCCACATTTCGGGAAACAGCGCAATATCCGCGCCCATGGATTTGGCCTCTTTGCAGGCCTCGATGCCTTTACACAGGTTTTGCTCCAATGTATCGCAAGGGCTGATTTGCAATAGCGCGATTCTTAGCAGGTTTTCCATATATGCAATCCCCCCAATAGGCCAAATGTTTTACCCGGATTAGCTTACCGGTATTTTAGATTGTAACTTGAAAGCGGCCTGACCGCAACATATATCTTTCTTCTATGCGGTAATAGGCGCGCGCGGAACCCGGCGGGTTATTTCCTGTTTTTTAATTTGGAATACTGGCGGGCAAACGCGGCGAAAAACAAGCCGTCCACAACGAGTATCGCGCCCAGAAATACGCTGATGGGGCCCGCGCCGCCGTACAGGCTTCTAAAAAAACCGGGCGCCACGGCGCACAAAAGCAGCGCGAGCAACGGCAACGCCCGGCCCTTGAACACGCGGCCGAGCATTTGCAGCCTGGATTCCCGGTCGCAAAAAATCTCCTCCGCGCCCGCCGCGTCCGAGGCCGCCTTTCGAAAATAGCTGTATCCCATATAGTCCTGCAAATATTCCCAGCCGCAATCGCTGAACATTTTTACATATTCGTCCTTGTGCGCGATGCCTTCTTTATTGTAGTCAAGCTGATAAACCACGTCTTCCGGCGCGCACTTTTCAAAATGATAAACGCAAAGCCCCGATACTTTGACAAACTTCCAGCCGGAAGCATGCATTTTGCGAAGATAATCCTGCTCCTGCTCGTATTGGAATATCGTAAAGAATTTGGTTTCCTTTTTCGTCTCCATTTCACATCTCCTCCTGCGCGATGGTATACAGCCGCTTAATGCGCTCAAATTCAATTTGCAGAACTTCCAGGCCCAATTCGGTTATTTGATAGATTTTCCGCTTGTCTTCCTCCCGAATAAACCGGATCAGCCCGTCTTTTTCCATTTTAGACAGGCTGCCATACATCGTGCCCGGGGCAAGCCGCACCGCGCCCTCCGTCAGCTTTTCTACCTTCTGAACGATTCCGTAGCCGTGATTGGGCCTTCGCAGGCATAGCAAAATGTAAAAGGCGGTTTCGGTCATGGGCACATACACCTTTTTTATATGGTAATCCAAGGTATCTCCCCCATAATCACAATATCATACTGCGATATATCGCACTGCTGTATAGTATATCGCACTTCGAGCTATATGTCAAGCGCGAGGCAAAAAATAAACGGGCGTATGGATA
>CAWVLE010000085.1:0-20383 GCA_963929805.1 uncultured Eubacteriales bacterium
GCGCATGTTTGAGGCAGAAGCGGTATATATGCCGCCCGAGCCGCAAGAGGACGGCTTGTTTTAGTCACGTCGGGTTTTAGGATGAATAATCCGCTTCACAACGGCCCTTCGCGTGGGCATTGCCATAAAACACACGCAGGCCATGCGCATCGGCGCGCATGGCCTGCGTGGCGGCGTTAATAGCTTTTATCCGGCTTACAGGTTACGCCATCTGGTTTTTCAGATCGGCAAACTTGCTTCGCGCGCTGTTGACCTCATCGGCCGGCGCATTTTTGGTCTGATACCAGCCCAGCTGGCTCATCTGATTAAAAATGCTGTAGGAATCCTGTAGACACTGGTTCATGTTGTCGGTCAACACCTGCCTAAGTTGCGGGCAGGTTGCTTCGGGAATAAACGTGCTGTACGCGTCGACCAGGTATTTTTCCTGGGAGAGCAGATCTTCCATCCTGTCCTGATCGTTGAGCATGGGCTGTCCGGTCATGTTCTGATTCATTGCTCGTCCCTCCTTTACGCGTGGCTGTTCAGATAGTCGAACAGACGGTTGTAGCGTTGGCGGTGTTGCTGCGCGAGATCCGACGCCAGGTTTTTAAGCAGCGTGTTTTGAAAGGACTGCGCGTAAAACCCGGCTTTTTTGTAGGCCAGATATTCGTGTTGCAGCTGATCTTCGAGAATGGTCAGACTTTTCGCTTGGATCGCCATGCCTGCTTGGTTTGGCATATTCATTTCCCTCCTCGTCCATTTGCCGGAAAATTGCGGTTTCGGCCGCGGTTTTATTGTGTCCCGCGATCGCTGTTTTCAGGAGGTGTAATTTATGGCAGTCGTGACAAACATTGAGTCTTTTCGAGGCGTCGTGCGCATCAGCGTGGACGGACGGCGTCTGGCCGGCGTAAAGAGCGCCTTTTTCCAAAAATTGCCGCTTAACGTGGGCGATGTGATCGACGAGGAGGAATACCTCGGCCGCATGGCCGCGTTGCAATTTCCCGCCGCTTACGAGGCCGCGCTGACCATGCTCGACGCGAGCGAACACACCTCGGGCGAAATCGTATCCTCGCTCAAGCGCAAGGGCTTTGTGGAGGCGGCCGCGCTCGCCGCCGCGGAAAGGCTTAAGGAAAACCGCCTGATAGACGACGCGCGTTACGCGCGCAGGCTGGCCGAAAGCAAGGGCGGCAAGGCCGGCGCCTACGCCATACGCCGCAAGCTGCGCGGCAAGGGATTAAGCGAGGAGCACATCGAGCTTGCCATGGAATGCGTAAGCGAAGAAAGCCAGCTTTCGGGCGCGCGCAGCGCGGCCGAAAAACTGCTTGGCCGGTACGCGGGCGGCGACCCGCGCGCCGTGCGCGCGAAACTTGGCCAGGCGCTGGCACGGCGGGGTTACGGCTGGGACGTGATAAATCAGGCGGTGGAATCGCTGCTGGACGGCGAAGACTGGTACGGCGATTAAGCCGGCGGGCCGTTTAAACGCGCAAAAACGCCGCCCTCACGTTTTTGGAAAGGCGGCGTAAGCATGCGGCGCGGCTAGGAAAAGCGCCACAGAAAAAACCCCAGAATGACCATCAGCAGGCCAATCAGCGCGCCCCACACCCAAAATGGCACGCACAGCAGCAATATCAAAAAGCCCAGTATCATCATCGCCACGCCCCAATAGCGCGCGGCGCCGCCGCACCCGGAAGACGGGCATCGGGCGGGGGTATATCTTTGAGACTTCATCGCGCCACCTCCCCGAACCATTCTATGCCGGGGACCGGGGTGGCGGTCACAGCACGCGCGACAGGAATTCACGCGTGCGCTTCTGGCGCGGATTGGTAAATATCACGCCCGGTTCGTCCGACTCCACGATTACGCCCTCGTCCATAAACACCACGCGGCTGGCCGCGTCGCGCGCGAAGGCCATTTCGTGGGTGACCACCAGCATGGTAAGCCCGATGCGGGTTAAATCCTTCATGACGGACAACACCTCGCCCACCATTTCCGGGTCCAGCGCCGAGGTAGGCTCGTCAAATAGCAATACTTCCGGGTCCATCGCCAGCGCGCGCGCGATGGCCACGCGCTGTTTCTGCCCGCCCGAAATCTGGCGCGGTTTCGCGTCCACATATTTGTCCATGCCCACGCGCTCCAGGTAGCGGCGCGCGTTTTTTTCGCTTTCGGCCCGGCTGCGCTTTAGCACCTTCATCTGGCCGATCACGCAGTTTTCCAGCACGCTCATGTTGTGAAACAGATTAAACTGCTGAAATACCATGCCCACCTTTGCGTGGTACTGCGCCATGCTCATAAGCGATTTTTGTATATCGCGGCCATGGAACAAAATGGCGCCGCTTGTGGGCGTTTCCAGCAAATTGATGCAGCGCAGCAGCGTGGATTTGCCCGATCCGGAGGCGCCGATGATACAGGTCACCTCGCCCTGCATCGCCTCAAAATCGATATCGCGCAGCACTTCGTGCTCGCCAAAACTCTTTTTCAAATGGCTGATCTGAATGATGGGTTCGGCCATTTTACGCATCCCCCTCGTGTACGGTAATCGCGGCGCGGCTGTCGCTTTGCGAACCGCAGATGACGTAGTTTTCCGGGCCGTCCATTTTCTTCTCCACCCAGCGCAGCACCCGCGTTACCGTAAAGGTAAGCACCAGGTAGATCAGCCCGGCGATCAGGAATGCCTCAAAGTAACGGTAATACGTTCCGGCCGCCGATTTGGTCTGGAAGAACAACTCGGACACCGAAATCACGTTAAGCACCGAGGAATCCTTGATGTTGACGATAAACTCGTTGCCGATGGAGGGCATGATGTTGCGGATGGCCTGCGGCAGCACCACGTATACCATGCTCTGCCAGTGGGTCATCCCGATGGAATGGGCGGCCTCGGCCTGGCCCTTATCCACCGATATGATGCCGCCCCGGATAATTTCGGCCATGTAGGCGCCGGTATTGATGGTTACAATCAGCACGGCCGCCGCCATATTGGGCATGCGCAGCCCAAGATACTGCATAGCGCCATAGTAAATGACCATGGCCTGTACGATCATGGGCGTGCCGCGAAACACCTCGATGTACACGCCCATTAAGCCGTGTACAAACTTAATCAGCGCGCGCTTCCAGGCGGGCGCCCCGTTCGCGGCCTGCGTGGTGCGCAAAATGGCGACCAGCAGCCCCACCACAAAGCCCAGCACCGTGCCGCTGATGGCCACCAGCAGCGTGTTGCCCGTGCCGCTTAAAAACAAGCCCCAGTATTCCTGCCACAGATAGGCAACCCATTGAAAAAAGCTTTCCGGCATGACGCCAACTCCTTACCCGCCGCGCACGCGGCCTTATCATAACGCAAAATCCCCGCGGCCGCGCTGCGGCCGCAGGGCAAACATCGTTTGGTTTGGGGCGTTATTCCGCCAGAGGCTGATCGGCGGTCGCCTCGTCCATGATCTGCTGGCGCTCCTCCTTGCTGATGCCGGCAAGGATTTCGTTGATCTGGTCCTTAAGCTCGCTGCCCTTGGCCAGGCCCACGGCGATGGCCACGTCCTCGGGCGAGGCCTCAAAGCCCGCGCCCTCGTCAAACTCCACGTACGTAAGGCCCGGATTGGCGCCTACCGCCGCTTCGGCGCCCGGACGCTCGGACACATAGCCGTCGATCGCGCCCGCGTTCAGCGCCACGATCATGGCGGGGAAAGTCTCCATGGCGGTAACCTTTTCCACGTCGGGGATCTGATCGATTACCGTGTAGTGGAAGGTGTTAAGCTGGCCGGTGATCTTGGCGCCCGACAGATCGGAAAGGGACTTGGCCTGCGCGTAAGCGCCGTCCGCCTTGACCACCACGACCAGGTCGCTCTCGTAGTAGGGATCGGTAAAATCGATGGTCAGCGCGCGCTCGGCGGTGGGGCTCATGCCCGCGATGATGGCGTCGATGTCGCCCGACATTACCGCCATGGGCAGGCCGTCCCACGCGGTTTTCACGATGACCAGTTCGCGGCCCAGGCCCTCGGCGATCCGTTTGGCGATGCGCACGTCGTAGCCGTCGGCGTATCCGCCCGCCTCGATGGGCACGGCGGTATCGCTGGGCTCGGTCTGCGTCCAGTTAAAGGGCGCGTAGTCGCACTCCATGCCTACGCGAAAGGTCTCGGCGGAAGCCATACCCATAAAGGCCATCGCCATACACACGCTAAGTACAAGGCACGCCAGTTTCTTCATTGGTAAATCCCCCTCAAAATTGATCTCAAAAAAACGGCCGAAGCCCTTACACTTCGGCCGCCTGATTGCCTGTCAGAACAGCAAAATGATAGCGCTCCACAACGAAAAATTGTGACAGCCCGACGGATATTGTCCGCCAGGCCAACGCGCGCGCAGCCCAAACCGCGCCGCATTTCGGCGAAATCCCCTTTCCCCCGCGATCACGGCCGTTTGAGCGGCTCCCGAAAGGTACTGATGAATCCCGCGCCTCTATCCGCGCCGGAAAGCCGGCGCGCAGCGTATTCAGTTATTCTATATTTTATTCTTATTTTATGTTTTGTCAATGGAACATTCTGTTAAACCCCCGCATTTTTTGCAGTATTACGGCGCAAAAAATTCATTTATATGTTTTCTTGGCGCAGCGCAAAGCGGTGCTTGTGAAGCGCGGAAAATGCATATATAATATCTGTGTACCGGCATGTAGCTTGAAGGAGTTGATTTTATGCCCGCCACGGCACGGCGAAACCTGAACCTGAGCACGGACACCGGCTTTCTTAAACTGATCGCGATTATCACCATGGTGATCGACCACGCCGGAAAGATGTTCTTTCCACAATACCCTTTTTTGCGCATTATCGGGCGCATCGCTTTCCCCATATTTTGTTACTGCCTGACGGTGGGCAACCTGTATACCCGCAGCATGCCAAAATACATTTTGCGCGTATTCATTCTGGCGCTTATCTCTCAGCCGATATACGTTTTGTCGCTGGATCACGTATCCGGCCTTATGAGCGCGCTGCCGTTTGATAGCCAGCCCGTGCAATCGGCGATTATGTGGTATCTGTACAGCCTGCGCTCGGCCAACATCCTCTTTACGCTTACGCTTGGGCTGATGATGATATGGAGCATACAGGAAAAGCGTTTTATCGCAACGGCGGTGCTTACGTGGGCCGTGTGGTATTTTGACGGGTATATCAACTACGGCTGGCAGGGCATCGCGTTGATTTTATTATTTTACGCCTTTTGCGACCGTCCGCTCAGCTCGTTTGTATGGGTGTTTGGGTTCATGCTGTGGTGGGGTATGGGCGGAAGCTACCGCATATTCGGCATAGGCTTTTCTTCGCAGGCCTTTGCCGTGCTGGCGCTGCCGCTAATCTACCTGCGCACCGACACGCGCATAAAGATCAACAAGCATTTTTTCTACCTGTTTTATCCGCTGCACCTGGCAATTATCTATCTGATCGACAAATTTGTTTGACGCGTATGCGCGCCGATGGTAAAATAGTATCATGGATTTTTATTCAAGGAGGGGCTTTACATGATAAAGGTTAAACCGGTCACCGATCCCGCGTTTGCCCAATACGGCCGGATCGTAGACGAATTCGACACCGCCGAACTGCTTGAGGAAATGCAGAAAACGCCCGCGCCCGATTCGGTTATCTACGTTCCTTCGGTAAGCGAGTTGGAGTCGCTGGCGATTTATAAGGAATTCACCAAACGCCTTTTCGGCGGCATGCCCATGCAAATCGGCTACTGCAACGGCGTAAATCATAAGCTCAACGCGGTAGAATACCACCGCGACAGCGAATTTAACCTGGCCTGCTCCGATTTGATCATGCTGTACGGCCGCGAGCAGGACATCAACCGCAAGGACAACACCTATGACACCGCCAACATCGAGGCCTTCCTGGTGCCCAAGGGCACGATGATCGAGTGCTACGCCACGACGCTTCACTACGCGCCCTGCTCGGTAGACGGAAAACCCTTCCGCTGCGTGGTCGCGCTGCCGCGCGGCACCAACGAGCCGCTCGACCGCCCCATGGGCACGACCGGCGAGGACCGGCTGCTGACCAACGTCAATAAATGGCTGATCGGCCACGCCGAGGGCGGGCTGGACGCCAGCGCGTATATCGGCCTGGTTGGCGAAAATATCACCGTTAACTGACGCGCGGCCCCGCGCCCGGAAGCAGGCAATCCTTCACGCGGCCCACAGGATGTTGACAAAGTCGACATCCTGTGGGAGCGCTTAGAATGCCTGCAAGACAAGGAAGCGAACTTGCAAACAAGGTTTCTTACTTAAACGTAAGTGACCGCCGTTTGCAAGTGACGCTGACGCCGTAAGCAAAAACCGCTTCCTCCCTTTCTTTTCAAAAGCGGTTTTTGCGTTTGCGGGCTTTGTCAGCGCTCTGACCGCCGCGTTTAACGCGGCGGCAACACTAGAAGGGAACGGACGCGCGATTTATAGCCCAAGTACGTTGTGCAGATATTCGCGCGAAATCATGGCCGACTTATAATTGCAAACCACAGGATTATCCAGCTCTACGCACAGCACGCCGTCGTAGCCGCCCTCCTTAAGCGCCTTGTACACGCCTTTAAAGTCCACTGTGCCCATGCCCAACGGCAAAAAGCGCTTCATGGGCCACTCGGGGCTGACGGTTACGTCCGGATCTACGTCTTTAAGGTGTACATAGCCAATGCGGCTCACGTATTTTTTAAAGGCCGTGGGCGCGTCCATACCGGCCAGGGTGGTATGCGCGGTGTCAGGGCACAACGTCACTAACTCCGGATCGGTGTTATCCAACAAAATGTCGATTTGATCTTCGGTAAATACGGGCGTGTTGGCGTGCGGATGGAAACAGCCCACACAGCCGTTATCGCGCAGCATTTTGCCGATGCGGTTGGAAAGGCGCGCGTAGCCCAATATGGCTTCTTTGTCGGTCGGACGGTCGTTAGGCGCATCATGCCACATTACGCCCTGCAAATTCATATGGGTTGCGCCGATCTTTTTCATAAAATCGCAATACGCAACCGCGTTAGCGTAGTCGGCCTCCGGATCGTTGCTGTAGTGAAGGTACAGGTTGGCCATTTTCAAGTTGTATTTTTGCAAAAGCGCCTTAACCGCCTCGGCGTCGTTATCAAAATACTTTGTAATGAAAGCAAAATTTTCTACATACTCATAGCCCAGGTCGGCCGCCGCGGCTAGCGATTGTTCGAATTCGTAACGATAATTGTCCTTGTGGTTGACCAGCCAGGTCCATCCGGTGTAAGCAATCTTCATCATGGTCCTATCCTCCTGATAACAGCTCGATGACGATATGGTTATTATTTTTAACGCGACGCGACCAGCGCGCGTACGTCGTCGTAGGAAGGCATGGCCGCCTGCGCGCCCATGCGCGTTGTGGAAAGCGCGCCCGTGGCGTTTGCGGTTTGCATGCATTCAAGCGGATCCAGGCCCAGCGCAAGCGCCATGGCAAAACCCGCGTTAAAGGAGTCGCCCGCCGCGGTGGTGTCCACCGCGTTTACCCGAAATCCGGGCACGAACAGCGGCTTATCCTCGCCAAAGAGCAGCGCGCCCGCCGCGCCCATTTTTGCCACCACGCGCCGGGAGCCGCGTAAGATAAGCTGCGCCGCCGCGCGCTCTATCTGCTCGCGGCTGCCGGTGGGCATGCCGGTCAATATGTTTAGCTCGGTCTCGTTGGGGGTGATGTAGTCCGCCGCGGCGATCAGATCGTCGCTTAGCGGCACGGCAGGGGCCGGATCCAGCACCACCGTTTTGCCCGCCGCGTGAAGCCGCGCGGCCAGATAGGTTACGGTCTCAAGCGGAATTTCCAGTTGCATAAGAAAAATATCGTATTTAAGCAGGCTGTCAAGATATCGTTGCGCGAAGGCGACGTCCAGCTCGTGGTTGGCGCCCGGATTGAGCGCGATGCGGTTGTTGCCGCTTGCCGATTCCACCTCAATTAGAGCCACGCCTGTGGGCTGATTTTTGCTTAGGCCGATTAGCGAGGTGTCCACCCGCTCCCGCGCAAGCGTGTTAAGATACATGCGCCCATTCGCGTCGTCGCCCACCATGCCGCACATGGCCACATCGGCCCCCAGCCTGCCCAGCGCGACGGCCTGATTGCCGCCCTTGCCGCCCGTATAGGTGGCAAAGCCGCTGCCCGTTATGGTTTCGCCCGGCGCGTGAAAACGGGGAATGGTGATGGTAAGATCTACATTCAGGCTGCCGATAACGCACAGCTTTTTCATAAACATCCTCCAACTTACTCAATACAGGGCAACATTAGATAAAATTTTACCTAATAATTATATCATATTTTACTTTGAAGCGTCAAGACAAGCGTCCAGCGAAAACAAGTCAGTTTTTGCTATGGAATGGTACGAGACAAATAAAAAAGCCGCCCGCGCGGTGCGGTACGGCTGTGTAAACGCATAAAGGCCGGTTATTTTGCCGCAGCCTTGTCCAGGCGGCTGTTGCGGAAATACAGCGCGATTTCAACGGCCAGCATGAGCAGGTTAATTACGTAAAACACAAACACATAGGTGATGTTGCCGGAGACAAGTTTGCTGGCGATACCGGCCACGTAACCGGTTTCGATCATAATGAGGAAGGGCAGGCTCTTACCCTTGGCGCTGCGCGCGCGATAGGACTTGATAATGGACATGGGCCAGGAAATGCCGAAACAAACCACCATGATTGCCTCCAGAATCTGGGCCATACAAAATTACCACCTTATTATCATAATTGTAAATTCAGCTGATATTATATCATAGCCGCCATACAGCGTCAATCGCGTGGAGCGCGGCTTTGGGGCGTGCGAGCGAAAGAATGGGTAAAGCTTTTGTTCGGGCGCGAACCCGGACGGCGGCGTCCGCGTCAAAACCCGTGTATATAAAGTAGTTCCATCCGCGCCGCAACGCCTTAATGGTTTCTTTCTTGTTTGGTTTGATAAAAGCTGGTATAATAACGTAGATTAATATGGAAAATTGCGCCCAGACGCATAACGATATCGGAGGCAGGACATGTTTGAATTTTTAAAGAAAATGCTTAGCGGATCCAACGAAGGCGAGCTTAAAAAGATATGGCCCATTGTGGACCGTATCGACGCGCTGGAGAGCCGCTATCAGGCGATGAGCGACGAGGAGCTGCGCGGGCAGACCGCGCTTTTCCGCGAACGGCTGGGCAAGGGCGAAACGCTGGACGACATTTTGCCCGAGGCCTACGCGGTGGTGCGCGAGGCGGCCGTGCGCGCGTTGGGCCAGCGCCCCTTCCGCGTGCAGATGGTGGGCGGCATCGTGCTGCACCAGGGCCGCATCGCCGAGATGCGTACCGGCGAGGGCAAAACCCTGACCGCCGCGCTGCCCGCCTATTTAAACGCGCTGCCCGGAAACGGCGTACACATTGTAACGGTAAACGATTACCTGGCGCGCTTTCACAGCGAATGGATGGGCAACGTATACCGCTTTTTGGGGCTGAAGGTGGGCCTGATCGTACACGACATGGAGCCCGCGCAGCGCCAGCTGGCCTACAACGCCGACGTGACGTACGCCACCAACAACGAATTGGGCTTTGACTACCTGCGCGACAACATGGTTACCTATAAAAAGAACATGGTGCAGCGCCCGCTCAATTTCGCCATCATCGACGAGGTGGACTCCATCCTGATCGACGAGGCGCGCACCCCGCTGATCATATCGGGACAGGGCGAAAAATCCACCGAGATGTACACGCGCGCCGACAATTTTGTCAGGCGGCTTAAAAAGGACGAGGACTATACCTGCGAGGAAAAACAGAAGACGGTCAACCTAACCGACGAGGGCACCCGCAAGGCCGAGCAGTTTTTCGGCATAGAAAACCTGGCCGACGCCCAGAACACCGAAATCCATCACCACATTCTGCAGGCGCTTAAGGCCAACGCGATGATGAAGCGCGACGTGGACTACGTGGTGCAAAACGGCGAAGTGGTCATCGTGGACGAATTTACCGGCCGCCTGATGACCGGCCGGCGCTACAGCGAGGGGCTTCACCAGGCCATCGAGGCCAAGGAGCACGTGAAGGTAGAGCGCGAAAGCAAGACGCTGGCCACCATTACCTTCCAGAATTATTTCCGCATGTACAAAAAGCTGTCCGGTATGACCGGCACCGCGAAGACCGAGGAAGAGGAGTTCCGCGGCATATATAAATTGGACGTGGTCACGATCCCCACCAACCGCCCGATGATCCGAAAGGATTTGAACGACGGGGTGTACACCACCGAAAAGGGCAAGTTTGGCGCCGTAGTGGACGAAGTGGAACGCCGCCACGCCACCGGCCAGCCCGTGCTGGTGGGCACGGTGTCTGTGGAAAAGAGCGAGCTGGTCAGCCGCATGCTGGATATGCGCGGCATACGCCACGTGGTGCTAAACGCCAAATTCCACGACAAAGAGGCCGAAATCGTGGCGCAGGCCGGTAAAAAGGGCGCGGTTACCATCGCCACCAACATGGCCGGCCGCGGCACCGATATTCTGCTGGGCGGCAACGCCGAATTTATGGCGCGCCACCGCCTGCGCCAGCTGGGTTACGACGAGGAAATTATAGAGGAAGCCATCGGCCACGCCAGCGACGTATCCGACGAGGTAAAACAGGCGCGCGAGGCATTTACCGAACTGATGGCCTCCTTTAAGGAAGAAATCGAAAAGGAGCATCAGGAGGTCGTAAAGCTGGGCGGGCTGCACATTATCGGCACCGAACGGCACGAATCGCGCCGCATCGACAACCAGCTGCGCGGCCGCGCCGGGCGCCAGGGCGACCCAGGCTCGTCGCAGTTCTTCATTTCGCTGGAAGACGATTTGATGCGTCTGTTCGGATCGGACCGAATCCGCCCGATGGTGGAAAAGCTGGGCCTGGAGGAAGGGCAGGCCATCGAGTACGGCATACTGTCCAAACAGATCGAAAACGCGCAAAAGCGCGTCGAGAGCCGCAACTACGACATCCGCAAAAACGTGCTTCAGTTTGACGACGTAATGAACAAGCAGCGCGAGGTCATTTACGGCCAGCGCCAGGAGGTGCTCGCCGGCGGCGACATGAAGCAGCGCGTGGCCGATATGCGCCAGACGCTCATCGAGGAGGCCGTGCAGCGCGCGGTGGGCGACGAGGCCGACAAGGACAGCTGGGATATCGCGGGCCTTGCCGATTACCTGGAGCGCATCTGCCTGAAAAAGGGCCAGACCCAGGAAGCGTTCGACGGCCTGAGCGGATACACCAGGCGCAATTTGACCGCCGCGCTGGCGGAAAAATCCGAGGCCTACTACGAGGAACGCGAAAAAATGATTACCGAGGCCGGTATCGACATGCGCGAATTTGAGCGCGTGGCGCTCCTGGGCGCGGTGGACAGGCGTTGGATGGACCACATCGACGCCATGGACCAGCTGCGCGACGGCATCGGGCTGCGCGCCTACGGCCATAAGGACCCCATCGTGGAGTACAAGTTCGAGGGCTACCAGATGTTTGAGGAAATGGTGCGGCTTATCCAGGAGGATACGCTGCGCCGGCTGTACAACGCCGTGCTGGTGCGCCAGCCCGAGCGGCGCGAGGTTATGCACCCGGTCAGCGCTTCTCATGGATCGGACGGCGGCACGGTTTCCAAAAAGCCGGCCTCGGCGGGCAAAAAAGTGGGCCGCAACGACCCCTGCCCGTGCGGAAGCGGCAAAAAATATAAGGAATGCTGCGGCAGGCAATAAGGCGGGAACAGAAAAATTTTATCGCAAAGGTGTTGATAAGGAATGATCCAAACCGAAGGCTTCAAACAGGATCTGATCGCCATCCGGCAGATGATCACCGAGGCAGGTGACTCACTTTAACCTGGATCAGCTGAAGGAAAAGCTGGTGGAATATCAGGAGGAAATGGCCTCAAACGGCTTCTGGGACGATTTGGAGCGCGCGCAGAAGATCAACCAGCGCGCGCACGGCGTCCAGGCGCGAATCGAGCATTATCAAAAACTGGTCTCGCGCGCGGACGACCTGGAAGTGATGATCGAGTTGTGCGACGAGGCGGAGGACCTGGGCATGCTGGAGGAAATACGCGCCGAGGTTCAATCGCTCAAGGCCGACCTGGAGACGCTTCGGCTAACCACGCTGCTTACCGATCAATACGACGCCAACGACTGCATATTGGCGCTGCACGCGGGCGCGGGCGGAACCGAGGCGCAGGACTGGACGCAGATGCTTTACCGCATGTACACCCGTTTTGCCGAGCGCATGGGCTTTACCGTCAAGGAGCTGGATATGCTCGAAGGCGACGAAGCCGGCATAAAGTCGGTGGAATTTGAGGTGTCGGGCGAATACGCCTACGGTTTTTTAAAGAGCGAGCGCGGCGTACACCGGCTGGTGCGCATATCGCCTTTCGACGCCGCCGCGCGCCGGCATACCTCGTTCGCCTCGCTGGACGTGGCGCCCATTATAGAGGACGACGGCGCGATGCAGATACGCATGGAGGATTTGCGTATCGACACCTACCGCGCCTCCGGTAAGGGCGGCCAGCACGTTAACCGCACCGATTCCGCCGTGCGCATGACCCACCTGCCCACCGGCATTGTGGTTCAGTGCCAAAATGAGCGCAGCCAGATTCAAAACCGGGAAACCTGTATGATGATGCTGCGCGCCAAATTGGCCGAACTGCACGAGCGCGAACGCCAGGAGCAGATGAGCGACGTTAAGGGCGAAATGAAAAAAATCGAGTGGGGCAGCCAGATCCGCTCCTATGTGTTCCAACCCTATACCATGGTGAAGGATCACCGCACGGGCTATGAAACCGGCGACATCGACTCGGTCATGGACGGCGATCTGGAAGGCTTCGTAACCAGCTATCTGCAAAAACTGTAATCGTCACGGGCGGGGCGGCCTATGCCGCGCCGCCCGCTTTACACCCGCGCGCGGGTTAAGCTGGGCCCCGCTTTCTCCTTGACCGTTGCCGGGGCGGATTTTTGCTTCCATGCCCTTTCAAATAAGAAACAGGCAAAAAACCTTTGACGCGCCCCTAAAGGCGTTTTTCGGGGAGGTGGCTAATTGTGGCGGAGTGGATCGATTTGACGCGTCCCATGCACAACGATATGCAGGTGTACGACGCCCACGAGCGCTTCTGCGCGCGGCGGGTTTGCACCTGCGCGCGCGACGGATTTAACCTTACACTCTTAAATATGTGCGTACATAACGGCACGCACATGGATGCGCCCGCCCATTTTATAGAGGACGGCGCGACCATAGACCAGGTAGAAATAGAGACTTTGGTCGGTAAAACGCAAATTTTGACGATAACAGACCAAAGTCTGGTCAAATTGCCCGATCATTGCCCGCCGCGGCTGCTGCTCAGGCTGGAGACGGAGGATGTTTTGACCGTCCGGCAGGCGCGCGCGTTTGCGCAGGCGGGGATAAAACTGCTGGGCTGCGACCGCATGTCGGTTGCGCCCAAATGCCTTGACAGCGAGGTACACCGCATACTGCTGGGGGCGGGCATGTACCTGATCGAGACGTTGGATCTGAGCGGGGTTGTGGACGGGCTGTACGACATGGTCTGCCTGCCGGTGAAACTTAAGGGCTGCGAGGGGGCGCCCGCGCGGGTAATCGTGCGCGCGGCGGAGGAATGAGCGCGCGGGGCGCGCTTTCGTGGGCGCTTGGCATTGCGGGCATGTTGTGCCTGACGCTGGGGCTGGCGCTTAGCGGATTTGAGTGCGTTGCGCTCAACGACGCGGTTTACCTGTCGCTGACCGACCAGTTGCAGGTATACGATCAGGTAGGGGTTTCGCGCGAACAGACGGCGAACGCGCTTAGCGACATACGGGATTATCTAAGCGGCGAGCGGGACGGCTTTAACAGCCGGGTGGAGATGTTCGGCCAGACGCAGTGGATGTTTAACGAGCGCGAGATAAGCCACATGCGGGACGTGAAGCGCCTGTTCGAGCTGGAGCGGCTGATTCGGCGCGCGCTTTTGGGCGCGGGCGCCGCGCTGCTGATTATCTTCCTTATTATATGCGGCGAAAAAAGTCGGCGGGCGCGCGTGCGGGGCGCGGCGTTTTTTACGCTGGGCGTACTGGCGCTTTTGTGCGCGGCGGCGGCCTGGATGCTTACGAGCGATTTTAGCGGGGTGTTTTTGCGCTTCCATGAGGCGCTGTTCAGCAACGATTTGTGGCTGCTGGACCCGCGCACCGACGCGATGATCCGCATGCTGCCCCAACAGTTTTTTGAAAAAATTGCATGCTGGTCGCTGCTTGCGATGGGCGGCTGCGCGTTGATCGCGCCGGCGGCCGCGCTGATTTACGGGAGGAAAAAGCTTTGAACTACGACGAAGAGATGAGAAGGCGCGCGCGCGCGTTGGCCGAACGCGGCCATGCGCGCATACTGGCCATAGAGTCGTCCTGCGACGAGACCGCCGCGGCCATTGTGGAAGACGGGCGGCGGGTGCGCTCCAGCGCGATTGCCTCGCAGATCGAGCGGCACGCGCTCTACGGCGGCGTGGTGCCGGAGATCGCCTCGCGCATGCACGTGGAGGCGATTGACCCGCTGGTGGACCAGGCGTTTAACCAATCCGGTCTGACGGCGGAGGACATCGACGCGGTGGCGGTCACGTTCGGGCCCGGCCTGGTGGGCGCGCTGCTGACCGGGGTCAGCTGGGCCAAGGCCTATGCCTACGCGCGGCGGCTGCCGCTTATCGCGGTCAACCACATTGAGGGCCACGTAAGCGCCAATTACGTGGCGCATCCCGACCTTAAGCCGCCCTTTGTGTGCCTGGTCGCTTCCGGCGGGCACAGCCATATCGTGCTAGTTGAGCACTACGGCCGCTACCGCCTGCTGGGGCAGACGGTGGACGACGCGGCGGGCGAGGCCTTTGACAAGGTGGCGCGCGTGCTGGATATTCCCTATCCCGGCGGGCCGCTGCTGGACGAAATGGCCGAGCGCGGCGACGAGCGCGCGTACAGTTTTCCACGCCCGCACACGGCCGGCCGGTACGATTTTTCCTTTAGCGGGCTTAAGACGGCCGTGATTAACCAGGCGCACAATTTAAGGCAACAGGGCGCCGGCATCGACGCGGCCGGCTTTGCGGCCTCGTTCCGCCGCGCGGTGGTCGATCTGTTGGTGGAAAAGCTGATGCTGGCCGCCCAGGACACCGGCGCAAGCCAGGTGGCGCTGGCCGGCGGCGTGGCGTCCAACCGCCTGCTGCGGCGCATGTTCTTCGACGAGGCGCAATCGCGCGGCCTTAAGGCTTTCGCGCCGCCCCCGGCGCTGTGCACCGACAACGCGGCGATGATCGGCAGCGCCGCGTTTTACCGGCTGATGCGCGGCGAGGTTGCCCCGCTTACGCTCAATGCGCAGCCCTCGGTGCGCCTGGTGGAGCAAGACCCGATTGGCGCGGCGCCGTGAAGTCGCGCCCGCTTGCGCAAATACCGGGAAGATACGCGTAAGATGCAGTCGGGACGCGCGAAACAGACTGAGGTTTTCACACCGGTCGCGCGCGCCGGGTGTCAACAGGTTTTGCACAGGGCGCATGTGGATAAAAACGTACGCCGCCCCGCGCGGCGGGACGCGTCAAGACCCTTTGAAGGGAGCGGGCGTAATATTTTTGAAAACTATGCGACAAAAGTTTGCGCGCGGGCGTTTGACGCAAAATTTCAGACCAAAGTCTTTGATTTGGACGAAAAAATGCACCGGGTTCTGTGGATAAAATCGCGCAATCCACAGCCGTTTGGCGGGGAAAATGTGGAAAAACGGCCAAAATCCCCATAAAATCGCGCTTTTGCTGTGGATAACTCTGTGGACAATGTGGATTATTGGCCCAAAACCGGCGCGCGCAAATGCGCGCCGGATTTGTGGCTGTAATGCGGCGAAACCCGTCGAACTTTGGCGGGCGCGCAAAAAAGCGGTTGAACCCACGCGCCCGGTTCTGATATACTGATACCAGGTAGTCATTGTATGAAGCGGAGGCGAAATACTTATGGCAAATGTGCGCAACTTGCTGTGTTTTGATTTTGGCGCGTCCAGCGGCCGGGCCATACTGGGCGTATTCGACGGGCAGACGATCAAGCTTAACGAGGTGCACCGGTTTTCCAACGATCCGGTGATGCTGGGCAGGCGTTTCGTGTGGGACGTGCAGCGCTTTCTCTTTGAAATGAAGTGCGCGCTTAACAAGATTTCCAAACTGGGCGTGCGGCTGGACGCGATCGGAATAGACACCTGGGGCGTGGACTTTGGTTGTCTGGACAAGGCGGGCAATTTGCTGGGCATCCCGGTGCATTACCGCGACGCACGCACCGTGGGCATGATGGAAAAGGCTTTTGACGTCATGCCCAAGCGCGAGATATTTGCCCATACGGGGCTGGCCTTTATGGAGTTTAACACCCTTTACCAGCTTCTGGCCATGAAGGAGGAAGGCGACCCGGTTTTGGATATGGCCGACAAGCTGCTGTTCATGCCCGATTTATTGGCCTATCTGCTTACCGGGCGCATGGGCACCGAATACACCATCGCGTCCACCAGCCAGATGATCGACCCGGTCCGGCGCGACTGGTCGCAGGAAATATTTAACGCGTTCGGCCTGCGCCGCGATCTGTTTGCGCCCATCGAGCAAAGCGGCACGGTGCGCGGGCTGCTTAAAAAAGAAATCGCGCAGGAGTGCGGCGTGGACGAGGCGCCCGTAATCGCCGTAGCCTCGCACGACACGGCCTCGGCGGTGGCGGCCGTTCCGGCGCGGTGCGAAAAGTTCGCCTATTTAAGCTCGGGCACCTGGTCGCTGCTGGGCACGGAAACCACGCGCCCCTTGCGCGACGAAAAGGTAATGCAGGCCAACTATACCAACGAAGGCGGGCTGTGCGGAACCACGCGGCTTTTGCGCAACATAATGGGGCTGTGGATCGTCTCAGAGTGCAAGCGCGAATGGGACCGGCGCGAGGACGCGGTGGATATAACCGAGCTTGTGCGCATGGCCGAGGCGGCCGAGCCGTTTATGGCGGTCATCGACGTGGACGATCAGCTGTTTAACCCGCCGGGCGACATGCCCGCGCGCATTATGCGCTATTGCGAAAAGACCGGCCAGCGCGTGCCGCGTGGGCGTGGACAGATCACCCGCGTGGTATACGAAAGCCTGGCGCTTAAATACCGCTGGGGTATGGAGCGGCTGGAGGACATGCTGGGCGATAAGATGGAGGCCTTCCACATCGTGGGCGGCGGCAGCAAAAACCGGCTGCTTAACCAGTTTACCGCCGACGCGCTGGGTATGAAGGTGTACGCGGGCCCGTCCGAGGGCACGGCGATCGGCAACCTGCTCGTGCAGGCCATGGCGCTGGGCGATATCGGGTCGCTTAGCGAACTGCGCGGCGTGGTGGCGCGTTCGTTCCCGGTGGAATGCTTTACGCCCGCGCCCGAACGGACGGGCTGGGACAGAGCCTACGCCCGATTGATGGAGCTTGTTAAATGATCGAACGGATAGATGAGCAGGCGCCCGGCTATGCGCACGGCCAGATTCCCGGTTCGCTGGAGCTGGCCTATTTGGGCGACACGGTGTATGACCTGTACGTGCGCCGCCGCCTGGTGGCGCGCGGCGGACGGATGAAACAGCTAAACGCGATGGCCGCCGCGCAGGTGTGCGCGCACGCGCAGGCCTGCGCCTTTGACCGCGTGGAGGGCGCGCTTAACGAGGAGGAGGCCGCCGTCGCGCGCCGCGCGCGCAACGCCAAGCTGCATCCGCCGCGCCACGCCGACCCGGCCGAATACCAGCGCGCCAGCGCGCTGGAGGCGCTTGTGGGATATTTGTACATTATGGGCCGGGCGAAGCGGCTGGACGAAATCATGCGCCTGGCCCTGGACGGCTTTTTTTAGGAAGCGGCGGCGCAAATAGCCCGCGATTAAAAAACGAATGGAGAGGTATGCTTTATGGCCAGTTCATACCGCGGCGATAGCCGCACCCGAAAGGAAGGCGCGCGGGAGGAACGCTACGCCCAGCGCGCGTCCGGCCGCCGGGAGACGGAAATAAAGCGCGCGGGCAGGGAAAACCTCTGGCGCGAGCGCGACGCGTATAACGGCGCCTCAACCCGTCCGCAGCGCGCGTCCGGCCGGGACGCGATCCGCTATCCGGGCGCCGTTAAGGACCAGGCGCGTCCGCCGCGCCGCGCAATTTATAAAAAAGAGGTGCCGCCCGCCGTGCGCGACGAGACCGCGCCGGCCTTTGCCGCGCCGGTTGAGGAACAGCCGTCCGCGCCCGAGAACCTGCTCGCCGGACGCAACCCCATCCGTGAGGCGATTCGCTCGGGCCGCGCCATCGATAAACTGATGGTGCAAAAGGGCGAACTGTCGGGCTCGGCGCGCGAAATCGTGGCTAAGGCGCGCGAGGCGCGCATCGTCGTTCAGTATGTGGACCGCGCGCGGCTGGACGCGATTTATCCGGGGCATCAGGGCATGGTGGCCTGCGTGGCCGCGGCCAGCTACAGCACGGTAGAGGACATGCTCGCTTTGGCGAAAGAGCGCGGGGAGGAACCCTTTCTCATCGCGCTGGACGGCATTACCGATCCGCACAACCTGGGCGCGATCATCCGCACGGCCGAATGCGCGGGCGCGCACGGCGTGATTTTGCCCGAGCGGCGCTCGGCCACGCTCAACCCGGCGGCGGTCAAGGCTTCCGCGGGCGCGGTGGAATACCAGCGCGTGGCGCGGGTGGTCAATCTGGCCCGCACGCTTAACGAACTTAAGGGGCGGGGCCTGTGGGTTGTGGGCGCGGATATGTCCGGCGGAAGGGCAAAAGCCGCCGACCTGAGCGGCCCGATCGTGCTGGTCGTGGGCTCGGAAGGCGAGGGTATATCGCAGCTTGTGGCCAAAAACTGCGACCGCACCGTCAGCTTGCCTGTGCGCGGCAAGATCGATTCGCTCAACGCGTCGGTGGCCGCCGGCGTGCTGATGTACGAAGTTATGAAGGCCAGGGGCTGGTAGGGCGTGTCTGGGCGAAAAAAGGAGCGCGTGCTGATTATAGACGGCTACAACGTGCTCAACCAGTGGCAGAGCGCGCGGCGTTTTACGCCGGACACGCTCAGCGACGCGCGCGAAAAACTGTGCGCCAAACTGGCCGATTACGCGGGCTACTCCGATCAGAAGCTGATTTTGGTCTTCGACGCGTGGCAGTCCGAACGCATGGCGCGCACGGAGGAAAAGGACGGCCCGCTGACCGTGGTCTACACGCGGCGGGGCGAGACGGCCGATCATTACATAGAGCGGCTGTGCGACACCTTTGCGCACGCGGTGGAGATGGGGCGCGTGGAACTGCGCGTGGCCACATCCGACCGGGTGGAGCAGACCGTCGTCATGGGCCGGGGCGCGATACGGCTTTCGGCGCGCGAGCTGATTTTTGAAATGGAAAAGGCGCGCAGCGTGGGGCATGCCGCCATGCTGGCGCGAAAGGTGTCGCGCTCCACCGTTATGGACGCTCAGCGCGCAGAGGTGCGCGAAAAACTGGAACGCATGCGCCGGGGAGAGCCCGGTCCGGAGAAAAAATAAGGCCGGGCCGCCCGGGGCGCGGGAGGATGGGTTGATGGTATTATACGAACGCTTTGAAAACATGACCGACGAGCAGATCGTAAAGCTTGCGCAGGCGGCCGACGGGATGGCGCTTGAATATCTGCTGAACAAATACAAAAACTTTGTCAGATCCAAGGCGCGCAGCTATTTTCTGATCGGCGCCGACCACGAGGACATCGTGCAGGAGGGCATGATCGGGCTGTATAAGGCCATACGCGATTTCAAGGAAGAAAAGCTCAGCTCCTTTCGCGCCTTTGCCGAACTGTGCATTACGCGCCAGATCATTACCGCCATCAAGACCGCGACCCGGCAAAAGCACATCCCGCTTAACAGCTACGTCTCGCTTAACAAGCCCATTTACGACGAGGAATCCGACCGCACGCTGCTGGACGTGATCACCGAGGGCTGGGTGGCCAACCCCGAAGAGGTGCTAATCAGCCAGGAAGACGTCTCTTCCATAGAGGGAAAGATCGGCGAAATGCTCTCCGGCCTGGAAAAACAGGTGCTGCTTAGCTATCTGGAGGGCAAATCCTATCAGGAAATTTCCAGGGAGATGGGCCGGCACGTCAAATCGGTGGACAACGCGCTGCAACGCGTAAAGCGCAAACTTCAACGTCTTTTGGAGGATAAATAAAAAGCGTAACACAATTTTTGCCCGAAAGAGCCGGGCATAACTCAATTGCTAGTTGACAAAACCCGTCCGGTCTATTACAATAAATCCCGTATGAAGCGCCAGTGCGTGCGGGTGTAGCTCAATGGCAGAGCTCCAGCTTCCCAAGCTGGCTACGTGGGTTCGATTCCCATCACCCGCTCCATACGAAACAACGTCGAAAGACGATCAGTAATTGGGAGGAAAGAAAGGCAATGGCGAAGGCAAAATTTGAGCGGACCAAGCCGCATGTAAACGTAGGGACGATAGGGCAC
>CAWVLE010000086.1:0-3033 GCA_963929805.1 uncultured Eubacteriales bacterium
ATACCGCCTGAAGGGCGAACTGCTCACCGCCAATTTGCATTTGGCGCGTAAGGGGCAGAAGAGCTGCCGGGTACCCAATTATTACGATCCCGAGTGCGCGCCGATGGATATCGAACTGGACGAAAAGCTGTCGCCCGGCCAAAACGCCAAGCGCTATTTTAAGCTGTATCAAAAGGCGCGCTCGGCCCGCGAACTGGCCGCCGAGCAGCGCGCAAAAACGCAGGCCGAGCTGGACTATCTGGAAGGCCAGATGGACAACCTGGAAAAATGCACCGAGGAGAGCGAGTTGAGCGAAATCCGCGCCGAATTGGAGCAGCAGGGCTATGTGCGCGCCAATCACAACCGGCGGCAGATGAAGGCGCTCGCGCCTTCCAGCCCGCTTAACTTTATTTCCTCGACGGGCGCGCATATATTGGTTGGAAAGAACAACCTGCAAAACGAGAAGCTGACCCAGACCGCAAATCCCACCGACGTATGGCTGCACGCGAAAGATATGCCCGGCTCGCACGTCATCATCGCGCAGAGCGCCCCGGACGATCAGACGCTGTTGGAAGCGGCGCTGCTTGCCGCCTACTACAGCAAGGGGCGTTCTTCCTCGCTGGTGCCGGTGGATTATACGCAGCGCAAATATGTAAAAAAGCCCGGCGGTTCCAAGCCCGGTTTCGTAATTTACACCCACCAGCGCACGCTGTATGTAACGCCCGAGCCCGACAAGCTAAAGTCCATCGCGCAGGCCGGCGCGAAATAAATCAAATAAAGCCGCCGCGCGCCGCAAAAAAATACCGCCCCCGTTTTATTGGGGAAGCGGTATTTTTCTACGCGGCGCCGGCGTCAATACCGGTTGTCAAAAATGCGGTTGGCCTTTTTCTCGCTGCGCGGCAGATCGCCGATGGCGACCGCCTTGGGCTCCACTGTCACGCCGATTTTCGCTTTAAAGTGGCTCATAACGCTTTGCTCCAACGCGCCGCGCGCCTGCTCAGGCAGCGCGGTTTCAAAAAACAACGTCATGCGGTCGCGGCCGTCCATGTGGTCGATCATGACCTGATACTCGCTGCTTACGCCCTCGACTTCTTTTAGGACCTCGTCTACCTGCCCGGGGAAGATGTTTACGCCCTTTACCTTTACCATATCGTCCGTGCGGCCCAGTATCACGTCGATGCGCGGATAGGCGCATCCGCACGCGCATTCGCCGGGCATAATTCGGGTCAAGTCGTGCGTGCGGTAGCGGATCAGCGGCGCGCCCTGCTTGCGCAGCGTGGTAATCACCAGTTCGCCCAACTGGCCGTCTTCCAGCACGCGCCCGGTCTTGGGATCAATCACTTCAAAGTATAGATAGTCGTCAAAATAATGCATGCCCATCTGCGCGTCGCAGCTGATGCCGATGCCCGGCCCGTAGATTTCGGTCAGCCCGTAAATGTCGTACAGCTTCACGCCCAGCTCGTCGGCGATGCGGCGTCGCATTTTTTCGCCCCAGCGTTCAGAGCCGATAACGCCCTTGCGCAGGTAAATGCTGTCGCGCACGCCGCGCCGCGCGATTTCCTCGGCCAGCAGCAGCGCGTAAGAGGAAGTGGCGCACAGCACGGTGGATTTCATATCCCGCATGAACTGAATCTGTTTATCGGTGTTGCCCGGGCCCATGGGTATCACCATCGCGCCCAGGCGTTCCGCGCCGGCCTGAAAGCCGATGCCCGCCGTCCACAGCCCGTAGCCGGGCGTAATGTGGATTCTGTCCATGGGCGTTATGCCGGCGATTTTGTAGCACCGCTCAAACATAATGGCCCAGTCCTCCACATCCTTTCGGGTGTAGGGGATAATGACCGGCGTGCCCGTAGTTCCGCTGGAAGAATGTATGCGCACAATCTGATCCTCCGGCACGGCCGCCAGCCCCAGCGGATACGCCGCGCGCAGGTTGTCCTTATCGGTAAAGGGCAGTTTTTCAAAATCCGACTGCGTCTTGATATCCCTCGGGTCAATTCCGCGAAATTTATCGGCATAGAATCCGTTCTGACCAAGCAGGCTTTGAATTTGGCTTCGGATTATGTCAAGCACCTGGTCTTTCATTTTCATTATCTAATCTCTCCCTTCGCGCAGGCGGCGCCCATTTCCAGCGCTTTCAAGTTCATTTCCAAATACGCGGCCGGTATTCGCTCGCTAAGCGTATCGCGCACCTCGTTAAGCGTCAGCCCCATCGCGCCGCTGGAAGCCACCGCGCCCAGCAACGCCACGTTGAGCGCCTTGGCCGACCCGCAACGCCGGGCCACCTCCTCGCCGTCCAGTACGATAACGTCCGGAACATGCGCGCGGAGAAAATCGATCATCGCCTCGCCCGAATAGGTTTGGCCGCCAAGTTGGGCGGTAACCGGCTGTACCGCCCGGCAGTTCACGATCAACCGCCCGCCCGGCTTAAGCCAGGGCAGGCAGCGCACCGCCTCGCCCGGCTCAAAGCCGACCAGCACGTCGGCCTCGCCGGGCGCGATCAGCGGCGAAGCGGTTTGCCCCACTCGAACGTGGCTTACCACGCAACCGCCCCGCTGCGCCATGCCGATGGTTTCCGCGGTGCGCGCAAAATATCCTTTTTTCATGGCCGCCTGGGCCAGAATGCGGGAGGCCAGCACCGTGCCCTGGCCGCCCACGCCGCACAGCAGGCAGTTTTTATTCATTTTCCCCATTCTCCTTTCCAATGCACCGGGCCGGGCACACCTGCGCGCACAGGCCGCAGCCGGTGCACAGCGACGCGTCGATTATGGCTTTGCCCGATTCCATGGACAGCGCCGGGCAGCCCAGCTCCATTATGCAGCGCCTGCACCCCACGCATTTATCCCGGTCCACGCGCATGGACGCGCGCTTTTTTACCAGCGCGATGCAGGGCGATTGGAATATTACCGCGCGCACGCCGTTTTCTGCGGCCGCCGCTTTGACCGCCTCAACGGCCTTTTTCAAGTTAAGCGGATCGGCCTGGCGCACGCTGGTGACGCCTATGGCGCGCAGCAGCGCGGCAATGTCGATTTTTTGAGATATTTCGCCCATTGCGGT
>CAWVLE010000087.1:0-3570 GCA_963929805.1 uncultured Eubacteriales bacterium
GTTTTGTGCGGCCTGCGCGGCGTCGAGCGTTCCTTCAAAAAAGGCCCTGCTCTCGTCCACGATCATCTGATAAAGCGTAAAGTCCACGACGACCGGGTTTTGCAGGCCGTCTATGATCCGGCGCAAAGAGTCGCACTGCGCCTGATCAGGCCACATGCTAAACCAGTAAACGTCACCGCCGCCGCCCGCCGTGGTATATTGCGCAGCGGCGTCTTCCCGCAGCGCCGATTCAAGCGCCGCCGTATTGACCGGAAAACCGGAGGCGGCGAAGCTAAAGCCCTGCGCCGCGTCGCCCAGCGCGTGAGCGACAAACGCGGATGCCGTTTCGGGATTCGCCGCGCTTTTGTTTACGCCCATAATCTGTGTAGGCACAAAACAGCCCTCCGCCTGGCCTGGCAGCGCCGCAAAACCGCCGTTCTCCATTTCGCTTGCGTACAGCTGGCCGTTGACATCCGCCAGCGCCTCCTTTCCCCTGAGCAGGCAGGGAAGCTGTCTTTGAATACCTCGCATCATCATTACGGCGCCCATGTTTTCTTCCATGGCAATCCTTCCATCGACGCCGAGGTAGGGATCCCATTGGGCGGATTGAACGCTGCCGGACAACTGTGCGCGATAGTCCCGTCCCACGGCTTGCACGGCGGTCTCATACGTCCAGCCGCCCCGAATCGCCTTAAGCGCGGTAAGAAATTCTTCGATCTTCGCCTCGTCAAGCCGTCCCTGGCCGTCAAACCAGGCCGGCGCGCAGCTTACGTAAAAAGTGCCGATCAGAAATTCGGCGTCCGCCGCATAAAGCGGCAGCGCGTCCGGGTTTGCCTGCGCCCAATTGGCCATATCCGTAAGCGAGTCCATACCCGTCACATCGCCCCACAGCGTGGGCAGCAAAAAACGCGTAGGCACGGCGGGGATTTGCCCGTCTCGCGCAAAGGAGGCGGCCACGTTTGTAAGCAGCGCGCCCGAATCGAGCATCGGCTGCACGACGCAGGATAAATCCGTCAGCATCCCCTGCCCGATATAGTTTTCCACCGGCAGGCCGTCCAACACCAGCACGTCCGGCCCGTTGCCGGAGAGCAGTTCGGTATTCAGCGTGCGGATGGCGTCATCCCGTGTGACGGCGGCGTCTGCCGGAATCGCCACGGTGATATCCGCCATGACATCCGGGTAAGCCTGCTGAAACTGGTTTACGCATTCGCGCAGCGTCAGGCTATCGTAAAGCGTATAAACGCTCAAAAGCGTGCCCGGTTCGGTGGCAATGTTTTCGTCATAGGTATAGGCGACCAGCGACATGGCGCCGTTTTGCAGATACGCGACGATCGGATCGTTTTGCGCGTCAAACAGCAAGGCGCGCGCCTGTGCGCTGGGCTTACCCGCAGTCATCAGCCGTCCGTCGGCGATTTGCACCATGATGGTGCTGCCTGCGTTGACCTGATAAAGCCCTTCGGCGCAGGCATAGTACAAATCGCCGTTCCCGTCATAGCCGATTACGCCGTCGCCGGCCGCGCCGGGCAGCGGCAGCGAGCGCAGCGTCTGCCCGCTCTCAACGTCGAGCACCGAGATCAGCCCGTTCATCGGAGAACAGATGGCGACCTCGCTTCCGTACGCGGCTACAGAGGCGCCGCCCGGAACGGCGTAGCGTTTAAGCGTTTCCCCGTCAGATGAAAACCGATATGCCTCCGTCTCGCCGAGCACGACCAGCTCGCCGGAGGATAGCGTGCAGAAGGTAAGTTGGTCCGTATCTGTGTAAAGCTTTTGGCTTAGCTGCACGCGCTGTGCCTGTCCGTCCCGTATACGCTCAACGAATGGATAGCCGTCTTCGGTTTGCATGGCCCAGCCGGAGGACAGGTAAACCGTGCCGTCCCCGGCGACGGCGATACCGTTCACGCCGCCCTGCGCGGGCGAAGCCGTCTCGTCGTGGCCGGTGGGCAACGTTTCCCAATTTCCGCCGTCAAGATCAAGGCTTCTGAGCAATGTATCGCCGCTTGCGTCTACGGCATAGACCGTACCGTTTGCCTGCGCAAACGCCCGCCATGCCCCGCCGGGAAGCTCAAGCGGCGTTTCCACGTAACGCCCCATCGCCGCGCCTGCCTGCGCCTGCGCGGCGTGTATGGACAAGCCCATTGCAAAGACCAAAACCAGGCTGGTCAGTTTAACCCATATTTTTTTCATAACATCCTCCATTTCAAAATCGCATCGTTTATGCTCCTTTAAACTGCTACGATGCGATTATAACAGGCGTTCATCTAAAAGGTTTCTAAGATCGTCAAATAGATGAAAATTAGATAATTTTGATGTACAATTAGGTCGAGAAGGAAGGAGGCTTCCTGATGCGCATTTTAATTATTGAGGATGACGAAGCGCTGGTACACGGCTTGACGTTTCATCTAAAGCGCGCCGGTTTCGAAGTAAGCGTTTGCCAGGATGGGGTAACCGGCATAGAGTACGCGGCGCAGGACGCATACGAGTTGATTCTGCTGGACCGGATGCTGCCGGGCCTGGACGGTTTGCAGGCGCTGCGCCGTCTAAGGGCGCGCGGCGTTGCCACGCCCGTGTTGATTATCACGGCGCTTTCCAATATTAGCGACCGCGTGGACGGACTGGACGCGGGCGCGGACGACTATCTGGTAAAACCGTTTGCCATCGAGGAACTGCTCGCGCGGGTGCGCGCGTTGGAACGGCGCGCGCCCCGGCTGAGCGAAAAGGAGCGCCTGCAATACGGCAACATCACGCTAAGCGCGGACAAAGGCCTTTTGCAGGGCGAATGCGGCGCGTCCTGCTCTTTGAGCAGGCGTGAATCCGCTCTGCTTTGCCAATTTATGCGCAACCCCGGCCATGTGCTTTCGCGCGAACTGCTTTTGTCCCGCGTTTGGGCAGACGCGCCGGTTGAAGGCGGGAACCTGGATAACTACATTTATTTTTTGAGAAAGCGGTTTACGGCGGTGAAAGCGGATGTAAAAATCGTCACCGTACATGGATTTGGCTTTCGATTGGAGCGGATATGATTCTAAAATTGCGAAGGCGGTTGGCGTTGCTGCTGATTTGCGTGGTATCAGCGGCGATCGTGTGTACGGCCGCGGCGGCGCTCATTGCGACCGAGCGCCAGTTGAGCGGCGGCGAACAGGCGCGTTTTGACGCGCAGGTGAGCAAAATCGCACAGGACGTGCGCATAAACGGCGTACTGCGCGCCTCGGATCTGGCGAAAACCGAGGCCGTCAATAACCTGATTATCTCCATTTCGGACGCGGGCGGCCCGATCCCCTTTCGCGGCGGCTGGCGGCCCGCCACCGACAGGCAGACCCTGATTTCGCGCGCGCTGTCGGCGGCGCCGGGCGCGATTGAAAATTGGAACGGCGTGGTCGCGGGCGATTTTTCCGAACGGTATTTGGCCGCAATCCGGCGTATAGACCGATACCGTTCCGCGCGCACGGTCGTCGTGCTGCAGGATATGCGCGCGGCGGACGCGCAGCGAATTGCGCAGCGAATTGTGTACGCCGCCATCGCGGCGGCGGCGCTTTGCGCGCTGTCGGTTTTTTGCTGGTTTTTTACGGGCCGCGCTACACGCCCCATCCGCGAGGC